>JAEWEJ010000027.1 GCA_023389455.1 Actinomycetes bacterium
TCCCGGCCCGGCTCGGCGCCGTCGACGACGAGCTCGTCGACCTCTCGGCCGCCGCGCCCCCCGCGCCGCCGCAGCTCGCCGCCGCGTGCGTCGCCGCGCTCGACGCCCTGCCGCGCCACACGACCGGCACGGGGTACCTGCCGCTCGGCCTGCCCGCGCTGCGGCTGGCCGTCGCCGAGCGGTACACGCGCCGCGGCGTGCCGACCACACCCGACCAGGTGCTGGTGACCACCGGGGCGCAGGAGGCGATCCACCTGCTCGCGGGCGCCTACGCCGGCCCTGGGGACCGGGTCCTCGTCGAGCACCCCACCTACCCGCACGCCATCGACGCGGTGCGCGCCGCAGGCGCACGTGCGGTCCCGGTGCCGCTCACCGCACGGGGGGTCGACGTCGAGCTGCTGACCTCGACGGTGCGTCAGACGTCGCCGCGCCTGGTCTACCTGGTGCCCGACCACCACAACCCCACCGGCACGTCGCTCGCGGCCGACGACCGGGAGCGGGTCCGCGACCTGGCCCGCCGCACCCGGACGGTCGTCGTGGGCGACGAGACGCTCACCGACCTCACGCTCGACGGGCCACCGCCGGAGCCCTTCGGCGGCGACCGGGTGGCCGACCGGTACGTGGTCTGCGTCGGGTCGGCCTCGAAGTCGTTCTGGGGCGGCCTGCGGGTGGGGTGGGTCCGGGCGCACCCCGACGTGGTCGGCGCGCTGGCCCAGCGCCGCGCCCACGTCGACCTGGGCACGTCGGTGGTCGACCAGCTCGTGACCGTCGAGCTGCTCGCGTGCGAGCGGGAGGTGCTGGACAGCCGGCGGGCGGACCTGCGCAGGCAGCGCGACGCGCTGCTCGCGCTGCTCGCGCGGGACCTGCCCGAGTGGCGTGTCCCGACGCCCGCCGGTGGGCTCTCGACCTGGGTCGACCTCGGAGCGCCGGTCTCCACCGCCCTGTCCGCGCTCGCCCACGGGCACCGCGTGCGGATCGCGCCGGGCCCGGCCTTCGGCGTGGACGGCACGTTCGACGACCACCTGCGGGTCCCCTTCTCGCAGCCGGTGCCCACGCTCGAGCGCGCGGTGGCCGGGCTCGCCGCGGCGTGGGAGGCGCTGGGCGGCGGGGCGCGTCCGGCGCGGGACGCACGAGACGCCCGGACGTCGCAGCCCGCCCTGGTCTGAGGGCTCAGCCCGGCGGCAGATCGACGCCGGGCAGCACCTGCTCGCTGTCGTTCTGCAGCACCGCGCGGCGCACTCCCTGGCCGGCCAGCGCGCGCCAGTGCTCACCGAGCCACTGCTCCGCCTCGAACCGCGCGAGGAACACCGGGCTGCCCGGCCGGTCGACGGCCTGCCCGTCGTCGTCGACCAGCAGCCACTGCCACCGCGGCCGCACCACCATCATCGCGTTCCCCCGCGCCGCGCGTCCTGCGCGAGCGCCCGGGCGACCCGCGCCGGGAAGGCCGGCCCCTCGTAGATGAACGCGGTGTACGCCTGCACGAGGGTGGCGCCGACGGCCAGGTACTCCTGGGCGTCGGCCGGGGAGCTGATGCCCCCGACGCCGATGACGACGACCTCGTCGCCGAGGCGGGACCGCAACCGCGCGACGACGTCGAGCCCGCGGGCCAGCAGCGGGGGTCCGGACAGCCCGCCCGGGCCGAGGTCGTGCGCGATGGTCGTGTTGACGGCCACCACACCGTCCAGCCCCAGCTCGGCCACGAGGTCGGCCACCGCGTCGACGTCGGCGTCCGACAGGTCCGGGGCGATCTTCACCAGGACGGGCACGACCGGGCGGCCGGCGCGGGCCGTGGCCTCGTCCGCGGCGACCCGGGTCGCCGTGAGCACCGGCCGCAGCGCCTCGACGGCCTGCAGGTCCCGCAGACCCGGGGTGTTGGGCGACGACACGTTGACCACGAGGTAGTCGGCGTAGGGCGCGAGCCGCGAGGCGCTCGTCGCGTAGTCGGCCGCGGCGTCCTCGGGCGGGGTGACCTTGGTCTTGCCGATGTTCACGCCGACGACGAGCGAGCGCCCGTGGGGGGTCGCCCGCAGCCGGCGCAGACGCGCCGCGACGGCGGCCGAGCCCTCGTTGTTGAAGCCCATCCGGTTGCGCAGCGCGCGACGCTCGAGCACCCGCCACAACCGGGGCGCCTCGTTGCCCGGCTGCGGCTCGGCGGTGACCGTGCCGACCTCGACGAAGGCGTACCCGAGCATGGCCAGGCCCTCGACGGCGCGGGCGTCCTTGTCGAACCCCGCCGCCAGCCCGAAGCGGCCGGGCAGCGTGCGACCCCACAGGTGGACCTCACCCGCGCGGCCCCGCGGCACCCGCAGCACGCGGGACACGAGCCACCGCAGGCCGGGCACGCGGCCGACGGCGCCGATCACCGCGAACGCCACCTCGTGCGCCCGCTCGGGGTCCATGCGACGGAAGACCAGGTCGAACAGCAGCCGGTACACGCCGCTCACCCTACGGCGGGTGGCTGGGCGGCAGGCGGGGCGTCCACACCCGGGTCCGCGCGGCCGGTGCGGCGCAGCCACCACAGCCCGACGAAGGGCAGGACGAGCGGGACGTAGCCGTACCCGGCGCCCAGCTGCGACCACACCGTCTCGTCGGGGAAGTCGCCGACGTCGACCATCGACAGGGTGCCCACCGTCAGCACGCCCACGAGCTCGAACCCCACGGTGCCCCACGCCAGCGGGCGCAGGTCCCGCGCCAGCGCGTAGGTCGCCACGACGTAGACGATCCCGGCGACGAGGGACAGCACGTAGGCGACCGGGGCCTCGTCGAGCTTGGTGCCGACCTGGTAGAGGCCGCGCGCGGTCGCGGCGAGCGCGAGGACGCCGTACACCGCCACGAGCAGGCGCCCGGCGCCCGTGCCGGTCGGGCTCGTGCGGCGTGCCGCGCCCGTGGCGCCCGCGCCCTGTGCGTTCCCGTCCACGCTCACGCCGCCCAGATCTGCAGCAGGCGCAGCTCGAGGAACGCCACGGTGGCGGCCGCGACGAGCAGCACGACCGAGCTCCAGCGCGTGCGCTCGGCGAACGCCCACGCGGCCGCGATCGGCAGGACGATCAGCTGCGTCACGACGTAGCCCCACAGGAGCACGCCGTCGACCTGCTGGTCCCCGGTCGCCTGCACGACGCCGAGGACCACGGCCTGCACCAGCAGGACGCCCTCGACGACGGCGGCACCCCAGAGCTGACGGAGGACGACGGCGCGGTCCGCGACGACGAACCACGTCGCCCATGCGGCCAGCGCCAGGCAGAGGGCGGCGACCAGCACCGCGAGGGGGACGAACACGGTCCCTCAACCTACCGGCCCCGCCGGGGCAGGACGCACGGCCCGGGGGCGCGTGGGCGACGCGGCTACGATCGGTGCCGTGATCTCGCTGACCTCCGCCGCCCCCACCGAGCTCGACGTCGACGCCGTCGTCGTCGGCGTCCAGACCCAGGGCACGTCCGTCGTGCCCCTGGGTGCCGACTGGCTCCCCGCCGAGCTCAGCCGCCAGATCACGCAGGACGGCGCGCGCCTCGGCATCACCGGGGCCGTCGACGAGGTCCGCCGGCTGCCGGGCACGGGCCTGCGCGCCGCGACCCTCGTCGTGACGGGGCTGGGCGACGGCCCGGTGGACCCCGCCACGCCGGCCGGCGCCGAGCTCCTGCGA
>JAEWEJ010000060.1 GCA_023389455.1 Actinomycetes bacterium
GAGCGAGCCCCCGCCTCCGAGCACGCGCACGCCCACCCGCCGGCCCCGCCGTGAGACCTCGACGCGGACGTCCGCACCGCCGCGCGCCCGCCCTCGCGCCACCGCCGCGGCGGTACCGCCCACCTCGAGGTGCAGGTGGGCGCCGTCGGGCAGCGCCAGGACGCGGCCCGTCGCCGGTCCGCGCAGCACGGCCACGTGCATCCCTGCCGACACGGCCGCCTCGACGTCGTCGGGCCCCGCCGGTCCCAGGTGCGCACCGGGCAGCAACGGGGGCGCACCGGCCGGGTGGTGCTCGTCGAGCACCCGTCCGCGGACCTCCAGCGCCGCACCCACCGCCGCCCAGCGTGCGTCGCCCGTGAGCAGCGCGAGCCGTCGTCGCAGGTCGCCCGCGCGTACTCCGGCCTCGACGTCGACGTCGAGCTCGCCGCCGGTGGGCGCGGGGATCGTGAACCGCATCCGGGCAGCCTGGACCGGTCGTCAGCTCCCGCGGTCACGCCGGGCCCGGGCCGGGGGTGGGCTGCCCGCCTCCCGCGGCTGTGGGCGGCTCGGCCACCAGCCCCGGCGAGCGCGCTAGCCGCGGCTCAGCAGGGTGTGCAGCCCGTTCACCAGGGCGACCGTCGCGGAGGCGCCGTAGGCCGTCGCCCCGAGGAAGTAGCCCGTCGACTTCCACGCCGAGCTGGAGCGGTGCTCGCCCACGCCACGGCACACCAGCCCCCCGGCGCCCAGCAGGACGACGAAGACGACACCGGCGGCGATGCGCAGGTCGTGCTCGCGGACGAGTGTGATGAGGACCGGCACCGCGACGACCAGGAAGGCCAGGGCCGCCGCGAGGATGACGAGAGCCCGGGTGCGGTTCGCCCCCTCCCACAGCTCGCGGCTGTCGAGCAGCGCCTCGTCGAAGAGCCTCGCGATCCAGTGCTGCCGGCGAGGTGCGTCGTGGTCCGGGGCCGTCACGTCATCCACGCTAGCCGCCGGTGCCCGCTCCCGCCGGGCGGAGGCCGCGCTCCCCGACGCGGGAAGCACGACGTGTGCCACGCCTGGTGGAGGTCGCGCGCCGCGGCCCGGGACGCGCGGAGGGCACGGCGCCCCCGACGCCGTGCCCTCCGGCGGCACCGGACCCTCCGTCCGGTGCCGCACCCCCGACCCGCACCACGCCCTCCACGGGTGCAGGTGCGTGGTCAGTCCACGCCGAGCGCCGCGACAGGAGGCGTCCGGGCCGCGGCACGCGCCGGCAGCGCCGACGCGAGCAGCCCGGCCACGACGGCCACGACGAGCACCACGCCGATGTGCGCCCACGGCACCGACAGCTGCACGTCACCGATGGTGCCGAGCACCGTCGCCGCGCCCGCCCAGCCGTACAGGAGGCCGAGCACGGTCCCGATGAGTGCGCCGACACCCGCGATGAGCATGCCCTCGGTGGCGAGCATCCACCGCAGGCCGCGGCGGGACAGGCCCACGGCGCGCAGCGTGGCGGACTCGCGACGACGCTCGATGACCGACAGCGACAGCGTGTTCGTCACCCCGATGAGCGCGATGACCACCGCGACGCCCAGCAGGCCGATGACGATCGCGAGCATGACCTCGATGACACGGTCGTTGCCCTGCCGCTGCGCGGCCGCGCTCGACACCTGGACCGAGTCGTCCGCCACCACGTCCGCCACGTCGCGCAGGACGGTCGTGGCGTCCGCCCCGTCCGTCAGGCGGACCAGCACGGCGGACGTCGCGTCGGGCAGGCCGACGGCGTCGGCCGCCTGCGGCGTCAGCAGCGCGGTGCCGCGCACCCTGCGCGGCAGGACGTCGACCTCCGCGGTGTCGTCGGCGGTCATGGACATGCGGGTGACGTCGCCCATCCAGCCGTCGGGCACCACGCTGCGGCCGTCGGTGATCGCCTCGGCCGCCACGGCGTCGCGCAGCACGGTGACGTCCGTGACCTCGAGACCGGTGACGGCACGGCCGTCGTCGGACTCCACCATCCCGTGGCGCGCCGCCACCGCGGTCTGCACGCCCTCGACCGCGGCGACGCCGCTCAGCGTGGCGGGGTCCAACGCGCTGTCGCTCGTGACGAGCAGGTCGACGGGCCCCATCTCGTCCATCTCCCGCGCGAGCGACGTCTGCGCGGAACCGGCCCCGGTGCTCATCATCACCACGAGGGTCACGCCGATGACCAGCGCGCTGCTGGTGGCCGACGTGCGGCGGGGGTTGCGGACCGTGTTGGCGGCCGCGAGCCGTGCGCTCGTGCTGGTCGCCGCCACCGGGCGGCCGACGGCCGACACGACCCGGGGGATCCACAGCGGCGCACCGACGAGCAGACCGACGAAGGACACCGCCCCACCCAGCACGCCGACCGCGAGCGGCAGCATCGCGTCCACGCTGACACCGCCACGGGCCAGCAGGACACCACCGGCGAGCGCTGCGCCGCCGCCGACCACCAGCAGCACGGAGAACGCGAGCCGCACCCGTCCGGGCCGGGCGCTCAGCGTCGGTGCGTCGGCGGGCCGCAGGGCGGCCACGGCGGACACCCGGGTCGCCGCCCGCGCCGGGACGAGCGCGGCACCCACGGTGACCGCCAGCGCGGCGAGCACGGGGATCAGGAGGTTGCCGAGCGTGGGCTGCACGGTCGTCGGGAGGGGCACGGCGGTCTGCGTACGCGACAGCACGCTGACCGCGCCCTGGGCGAGCAGCAGCCCGACGACGACACCGGCGGCACCGGAGACGAGCCCGAGGACCGCCGCCTCCAGCAGGACCGACGCGCGCAGCTGGCCGCGGCGGGCGCCGACGCACCGCAGCAGCGCGAGCATCCGCGTGCGCTGCGCGACGATGACCTGGAACGTGTTGGCGATCACCAGCGCGGCGACGAGCAGGGCGATCGCGGCGAAGCCCAGTGCCAGCATGAGGATGACGTTGCCGCCGCCGAACTCCGCGACGGCCCGCGCCGCGGCCTCGTCGCGGGTCAGCACCTCGGTCCCGTCCAGCTCCTGGGTGAGCGACGCCAGCACCGGGGCGACGTCACCGTCCGTGGCGACCAGGATCCGCACGTACCCGACGTCGTCCAGGCCGTTCGCGCCGCTCCAGGTCAGCACCGAGTCCAGCGTGGCCAGCCCGGCCCCGCCGTACTGCGCCCACGCGCCGCGCGGGTCCTCGACGAGCCCGACGACGCGGGCGTTCCCGCGCATCTCGACCGGCTCGTACGACTCGTTGCCGTCCGCGTCCCTCACGGGCTCGTCCGGCCACACGTTCCACGTCGTCTCCAGCGTGTCGCCGACACCGACACCGAGCCGCTCGGCCGTCGCCGTCGGCAGCGCCACCTCGTCCGCTGCCGTCGGCACGCGCCCCTCCACGGTCTCGAGCGACTCGAGCGCCGGCGAGGCGGGCTGCGGCACGACCGTCTGCGACGTGCTGCGGCGCCCGCTGGTGAGCTTCGCCCACCCGATCAGCAGCGGCTCCGCGGCCGTGACGCCGGGCGTGCTCCGGGTCCGCTCGAGCACGTCCGACAGGGGGGCGTCGGTCGGCATGACGACCAGGTCGGCGTCGCCGTACGACGCGGTGACGGCGTCGTAGCCGCCACGGGTGATGACGTCGCCCGCGGTGAGCGCGGCCGTGACGAAGGCCGATCCGAGGAGGATCGCGAGGCCGGCGGCGACGAGCCGTCCGACGCTGCTGCGCATCTGCGCGAGGGTGAGCCGCAGCATCAGCGCAGCCCTCCCGTGGGGGCCTGGACGACGGGCACGGCGCCGGTCGGCGTGCCGGCGGGAGCCTCCAGGACCCGCAGGCCCTCGAGGCCCGCGAGCACCGACTCCGGCGTCGGGTCCGCGATGTCCCCGGCGATCCGGCCGTCCGCCAGGAGGACGACGCGGTCCGCGTACGCGGCCGCCGTGGGGTCGTGCGTGACCATGATGATCGTGCGGCCGAGCTCCCGCACCGAACGGCGCAGGAAGCTCAGCACCTCGGCACCGGCGCGCGAGTCGAGGTTGCCGGTGGGCTCGTCGGCGAAGACGACCTCCGGCTGGGCGATCAGCGCGCGGGCGATCGCCACACGCTGCTGCTGACCGCCGGACAGCTCGCTCGGGCGGTGCGTCAGGCGGGCCTGGAGCCCCAGGGTGGTCACGAGCAGGTCGAGCCACTCCCGGTCGGGCGCGCGACCCGCGAGGTCGAGCGGGAGCAGGATGTTCTGCTCGGCCGTCAGCATCGGCAGCAGGTTGAACGACTGGAAGACGAACCCGACGCGGTCGCGGCGCAGCCGGGTCAGCGCGTCGTCGTCGAGCGACGTGATCTCGGTCGTCCCCAGGTGCGCGGTGCCCGACGTCGCGTCGTCGAGCCCCGCCAGCAGGTGCATCAGCGTCGACTTGCCGGAGCCGGACGGGCCCATGATCGCGGTGAAGGCGCCGGCCGCGAAGTCCACGTCGACCCCGTCGAGGGCGCGGACCTCGGCTGCGCCGGTCCCGTACACCTTCGTCAGCGCACGGGCGCTGGAGGCGCGCGCGGCGGGCGCGGACCCGGCCGGGTCGTGGGGGCGGTTGGCGGTGGTGTGCACGGTGGAGCTCCTGTCTCGGGGTTGGCACCAGCCTCGCCCGGGACGGCGGTCGGCCGCGTCCCGCCCCGGGTGGGCTCTGCCGCGCCGGACGTCATCCTCAGGCCGCACACCGCTGCGCCTCCCGGACGACCGGCGGCGGTCTCAGGAGCCCGGGCGCACCAGCCCGGCCTCGTACGCCACGACCACGGCCTGCACGCGGTCGCGCGCGCCGAGCTTCGACAGGATGCGGCCCACGTGCGTCTTCACGGTGGCCTCGGCGACGAACAGGTCCTGCCCGATCTCCGTGTTCGAGCGCCCGCGCGCCATGAGGACCAGGACCTCGCGCTCCCGCTCGGTGAGCTGGGCCACGGCCTGGTGCGCCGTGCCGTCGCCGTCGGCCGGCGTCTCGTCCGGCAGCGCGGTCACGAGGTGCTCGAGCAGGCGACGGGTGCTCGACGGCGCGATGACGGCGTCCCCGCGGTGCACGGTGCGGATGGCCCCGAGCATCTCCTCGGGCGGGGCGTCCTTGAGCAGGAACCCGCTGGCGCCGGCGCGGATCGCGGCCAGCACGTACTCGTCGAGGTCGAACGTGGTCAGGACGATGACGCGCGGGGCGGGTGCGTCGTCGGTGGCCCGGGACACGATCCGCTCGGTCGCCTCCAGGCCGTCCATCGTCGGCATGCGCACGTCCATGAGGACGACGTCCACGGGACCCGTCGCGGTGCGTGCGGCGGGGTCGAGCGCACGGACGGCCTGTGCGCCGTCGCCGGCCTCCAGCACGACCTCGAGGTCCGGCTGGGAGTCGATGACCATGCGGAAGCCGGCGCGGACGAGCTGCTGGTCGTCGACGAGGGCCACCCGCACGACGGGGTGCTCGGCCTCGGTGGGCGTGGTCACGGGCGTGGTCCTCCGGCGGTGTCGAGGGTCGGGGCGCTGGTGCCGGCCGGGGACTCCTGGTCGGCGTCGGGTCGGGAACCGGGCGTCGGGAGGGACGCGCGGACACGGAAGCCGCCACCCGGGCGGGGCCCGGCGGTGACGGTGCCGCCGAACATGGTGGCGCGCTCGCGCATGCCCAGCAGGCCGTGCCCGAGCCCGTCGGAGTCGGCCGATGCGCCGCGGCCGTCGTCGCTGACCTCGAGGGCGACGGCTGCGGGCTGCCAGTGCAGCATCACGGTGACGCCCGGGTCGGGGCCGGCGTGCTTGAGCACGTTCGTGAGCGACTCCTGGGCGATCCGGTACAACGTCAGCCCGGCGCCCGGGGGCAGGTGGCGCGGGATGCCCAGCCGCACGTACGAGACGCGCATCCCGCTGGCGCGCATCTGCGCGACCAGGCCCTCGATGTCGTCGACGGCGGGCTGGGGTGACGTGGTCGCGGTCGTCGTCGACGCGTGCGGGGACCCGGCGCCGTCGGCCGTCGCACCGCGGGGCGCCAGGGTGCCCGGCGTGCCGCTGCCGGTCGCGGCGCTGCCGGGGGACTCGCGCAGGACGCCCAGCAGGCGCCGCATGTCCGTGAGCGCCGCCCGGCCCGTCTCGGCGATGGTCCCGAGCGCGCGTGCGGCGGCGTCGGGGTCGTGCGCCGCGGCGTAGCGCCCGCCGTCGGCCTGCGCGATGACGACCGACAGGCTGTGCGCGACGATGTCGTGCATCTCGCGGGCGATCCGCGACCGCTCCGCGGCGGTGGAGATGATGGCCTGCTGGTCGCGCTCGACCTCCAGCCGCTGGGCGCGGTCGACCAGTGACTCGAGGTGCTCGCGGCGGCTGCGGCGCACGAGGCCGAACGCCCAGGCGACCAGGAAGATGCTGGCGATCAGCACGGTGAGCAGGACGGTGGCGGCGCGGTCGTACCCGGCGATGCCGGCGCCGACGAGGACGGAGCCGACCATCGCCCCGGCGATCGCCGTCCGGTGCGCCCACCGCGGGCCGTGCAGCGCGACGGAGTAGAGCGCGAACGGCACCACGACGTCGACGGGCAGGGCGGGGTAGCCGGCGACGACGTGCAGCAGGGCGCACGTGTACACGGCCGCGACGGACTCGGCCGGCCGGGTGCGGCGCCACGCGAGCGGCACGACGACACCCAGCGCGCACAGCGACGCGAGCACGACGCCCCGCCCGGACGCCTCGCTGACGAGCTGCAGGACGGAGACCGGGGCCAGCAGCAGCGCGAGCAGGACGGTGAGGGTCACGTCGACGCCCTGCCGGTGCCGGTCCTCCCACTGCCACGCACGGTCCCACCACGACATCCCTCGAGCGTAGGGGCGTCGGCACGGCCGCGCGTGCACCCCGGGGCGGACGGTGCCGCCCTGCGCATCCGCCCGCGGGTGCACGAGACCGGCTGTCGTGGTCCCACGATCGTGGCGCGTCCGGCGGGTCGGGACCGAGGTGCTGGTCGGGCGGGCGAGTCCGTGACCTAACATGGCGGAATGACCCGGGTGCTGCTGGCGGAGGACGACCCCGCGATTGCCGAGCCTTTGGCGCGCGCGCTGGGACGTGAAGGTTACGACGTGCGGGTGCAAGGCACGGGTCAAGGAGCGATCGACGGTGCGGCCGAGGCCGACCTCGTCGTGCTCGACCTCGGGCTGCCCGACATGGACGGCCTGGACGTCGCCCGTGCGATCCGCAGCCAGGGCCTGACGACGCCCGTCCTGGTGCTGACCGCCCGTGCGGACGAGGTGGACCTCGTGGTGGGCCTCGACGCCGGGGCCGACGACTACGTGACGAAGCCCTTCCGCCTGGCGGAGCTGCTGGCGCGGGTCCGGGCGCTGCTGCGCCGCACCGTGGGGGACCCGGCGGACGAGGACGAGCTCCACGCGCAGAACGTGCGGGTCGACGTCGCGGCTCACCGGGCGTTCCAGGCGGAGCGCGAGCTGCACCTGACGGCCAAGGAGTTCGACCTGCTGCGCGTGCTCGTCGCCGCCGCGGGGACCGTCGTCGCACGCGAGACCCTCATGCGTGAGGTGTGGGGGTCGGACCCGACCGGCTCGACCAAGACCCTGGACATGCACGTGTCCTGGTTGCGCCGCAAGCTCGGCGACGACGCGAACGCTCCGCGCTACATCTCGACGGTGCGTGGCATGGGCTTCCGGTTCGAGACCGGCAGCCCCGCCGACGCCGCCGCGACGACCCACGTGGCGTCGGGGCCGCTCGACCGGGTCTGACCCGTGCGCCGCCGCGTGCTGCAGGCGACGATCGCGGCCGTCACGGTCGCCGTCGTCCTCCTCGGCTTCCCGCTCGCGTTCCTCGGTGCCCAGCTGGTGCGCGAGAACGAGCTGCGGGGGCTGGAGATCCGTGCGCAGTCGGTCGCGCGCACCGTCGACTTCCGGGTCGAGGAGCAGATCGCGCTGTCCGACCGGATGCTGGAGCCCTACACGGGCGGGGACGGCGAGATCAGCGCCGCCGTCGTCGTGCGGACGCCGGACGGCGAGACGTACCGTGCCGGCCCGACGATCGACCAGCGTCGTCTCACCGTGCAGATGACGTCGGGCACCGCGGCGACGGTCCTGCTCTACGTGTCGTGGTGGGACGTGTTCTGGGTGTCGACCCAGGTCATCGCCCTGGTCGTGGTCGCCGCGCTGGTCGCCTTCGCGGCCGGCATCGCGATGGCGATCTGGCAGGCCAACCGGCTGGCGGCGCCGCTGGTCTACCTGGCCGCCTCCGCCGAGCAGCTCGGCTCCGGGCAGGTCCGCCCGCAGCTCGAGCCGTCGGGCGTGGAGGAGATCGACCTCGTCGCGGCGGAGCTCGCGCGCAGCGCGGACCGTATGGCCGGGCGGCTGGCGGCGGAGCGCCAGTTCGCGTCCGACGCGTCCCACCAGCTGCGCACGCCGCTGACCGCGCTGTCGATGCGGCTCGAGGAGATCATGCTCAGCTCGGGCGAGCCGGAGGTCCGCGAGGAGGCCCGCATCTCCCTGGAGCAGGTCGAGCGCCTGGTGCGGGTCGTGGACGACCTCCTGGCGAGCTCGCGCCGTGCCCAGGGCGGCACGACCGAGGCGATCTCGCTGCAGGAGGTCGTGCACCAGCAGGAGGAGGAGTGGGCCCCGACGTTCGCCGCCGCGGGCCGGCGTCTCGTCGTCGAGGTGGACCCGTCCACCCAGGTGCTCGCGACGCCGGGCGCGCTCGCGCAGGTCCTCGCCACCCTCATCGAGAACTCCCTCAAGCACGGCGCCGGCACCACGACCGTGCGGTCGCGTGCAGGCGGCTCGTCGCGCGCCGTGGTCGTCGAGGTCGGTGACGAGGGCGACGGCGTCCCCGACGACCTCGCGCCGCGCATCTTCGAGCGGGACGTCACGTCGGGTGCGGGCACGGGTCTGGGGCTCGCGCTCGCGCGCGACCTGGCGAACGCCGACGGCGGTCGGCTCGAGCTCGCGCAGCGTCGGCCCGCGGTGTTCGCGCTCTTCCTGTCCGGTGTGCCGGCGTCGCTGCGTCCGGACGTGGTGCTGCCGCGGGGTGCGGTCGTGTCCGTGCGGCGCGACCGCCGGTGGTGACCAGGACGAAACGGGCGAAACGTCCCACCGGCGGCGTGCGGGCCGGATAGGCTTGCCCGTCGGAGCGGCGGTACCAGGTCGGGGAGGAAGACGTGCAGGGTCTCGAGCCAGCCCTCCAGGCGTACGCCTGGGGGTCGTCCACGGCCATCCCTGCGCTCCTCGGGCTGGCGTCCGACGGTGGCCCGGTCGCGGAGGCGTGGTTCGGGGGGCACCCCTCCTCGTCGGCACGGCTGACGGGCGCGGGGGAGACGCTGCACGCCGCGGTCGCCCGGGAGCCCGCAGCCCTGCTCGGGGCCGACGTCGCGTCACGGTTCGGCGACCAGCTGCCCTTCCTGCTCAAGGTGATCGCCGCGGAACGGCCGCTGTCCCTGCAGGTCCACCCCAGCGTCGAGCTCGCCCGGGACGGCTACGCGCGCGAGAACGCGCGCGGCGTCCCGCTGGACCACCCGCACCGGTCCTACCGGGACGAGAACCACAAGCCCGAGCTGGTCTACGCGCTGACCACGTTCGAGGCCTTGGTCGGCTTCCGGGCGCCGCGTCGCACCGCGGAGATCCTGCGAGGGCTCGAGCACCCGGTGGCTCGCCAGCTCCACAAGACCGTGACGGCCGATCCCAGCCCCACCGGGGTGCAGGAGGCGTTCTCGCGCCTGGTCGGCGAGACGACGCGTCCGACCCCCGCCGAGGTGGCCGAGCTGGCGGACGAGTTCCGCGCCCGCCTGCGGACCGGCTCCCCGTCCCCGCGGACGGACCGGGCCGTCGACCTGCTCGAGCGGGCCTACCCCGGCGACCCCGGTGCGGTCACGGCGGTGCTCCTCAACCCCGTGACCCTGCGCCCGGGCGAGGCGCTGTTCGTGCCGGCCGGCGCGGTGCACGCCTACCTCGGCGGGGTGGCCGTGGAGATCATGGCGAACTCCGACAACGTGCTGCGTGCCGGGCTGACGTCCAAGCACGTCGACATCCCCGAGCTCCTGCACGCGGTCGACTGCGTCGCGGCGCCGCCCATCCGCATCGCCCCTGAGCACGTCTACGACGCGACCGACGTGTACTACGTGCCGGTCGACGACTTCGAGCTGTCCGTGACGCGCGTGACGCCCGACCGCCCGTGCCGGCTGCCCAGCGTCGGGCCCCGCGTCGTGCTCTGCCTCGAGGGCGTCGTCCGGCTGCGGGCCGCGTCGGGCGAGGAGCTGGAGCTGACCCCCGGCCGTGGAGGGTTCGTGCCCGCGTCGGACGGCGCGCTGTCCGTGTCCGGCGAGGGGCGGCTGGTGCAGGCGTCGGTCCCGTGACGCAAGACGGCCGTGGGGCCGCGTCCGTCACCGGATAGGCTCGGCGCCCGTGACACCTCCGACCGTGGCGGTCGTCGGCGGCGGGCAGCTCGCCCGCATGATGGCCGGCCCCGCGACCGCACTCGGCCTGCACCTGCGGGTGCTCGCCGAGGACCCTGCCTCGTCCGCCGCGCAGGCGGTGGCGGACGCCCCCGTGGGGGCTGCCGCCGACCGTCGTGCCGTGCTCGACCTCGTCTCCGGCGCCGACGTCCTGACCTTCGAGCACGAGCACGTGCCGGCGGCCGTCCTGGATGCCGTGCAGGACGCGGGGGTGCCCGTGCACCCACGACCCGCGGCGCTGGTGCACGCGCAGGACAAGGCGGTCATGCGCCGCCGGCTGACCGAGCTCGGCGTGCCGTGCCCGCGGTGGGCGGACGTCGCCGACGTCGACGACCTCGAGCGGTTCCGCGCCGCGCTCGGTGGCCGTGCGGTCGTCAAGACCACCCGTGGCGGCTACGACGGCAAGGGCGTGCGGGTCGTCGACGAGGGGCCGCTGCCCGAGGACGTGCTGTCCTGGTGCGCGGCGGCCGCGGACGGCACCGGGCCGGCACTGGTCGCCGAGGAGCTCGTGCCGTTCACCCGGGAGCTCGCGGTGCTGGTCGCCCGCACGCCGTCGGGGCTCACCAGGGTGTGGCCGGTCGTCGAGTCGGTGCAGCGTGACGGCGTGTGCGCGGAGGTCGTCGCACCGGCCCCGGGTCTCCACCCGGACACCGCCGCCCAGGCCGAGAAGGTCGCCCGGACCATCGCCGACGGGCTCGAGGTGACCGGTGTGCTCGCGGTCGAGCTGTTCGAGGTCCCCGGCCCCGACGGCGGCGCGCCGCAGGTCCTGGTCAACGAGCTCGCGATGCGACCGCACAACTCCGGGCACTGGACCATCGACGGGGCGGTGACCAGCCAGTTCGAGCAGCACCTGCGGGCGGTCCTCGACCTGCCGCTGGGGGACGTGACGCCCGTCGCGCGCTGGACCGTCATGGCGAACGTGCTGGGCAGCGCGCTCGACGACCCCACGCACGCGCTGGGCGCGGTCCTCGCCGCGGACCCGGGCGCCAAGGTGCACCTGTACGGCAAGGCGGTCCGTCCGGGCCGCAAGCTCGGGCACGTCAACGTGTCCGGCGACGACCTCGACGACGTCCGCGCGCGTGCGCGTGCGGCCGCCGCGCGGCTGCGCGGCGAGGCACCCGACCACGGAGGATCCTGATGACCGGCACCACCCCCGCCGGCCCCCTGGTCGGGATCGTCATGGGCTCGGACTCGGACTGGCCGGTCATGGAGGCCGCGGCCGAGGCCCTGGCCGAGTTCGGCGTCCCGGTCGAGGTGGACGTGGTGTCGGCCCACCGTCAGCCGGACAAGATGGTCGCCTACGGCCGTGAAGCTGCCGGCCGAGGGCTGCGGGTGATCGTGGCCGGCGCCGGGGGCGCCGCCCACCTGCCCGGGATGCTCGCCGCGGTGACGCCGCTGCCGGTGATCGGCGTGCCGGTGCCGCTCGCGCACCTCGACGGCCTCGACTCGCTGCTGTCGATCGTCCAGATGCCCGCCGGGGTCCCCGTCGCCACCGTCTCCGTCGGCGGGGCCCGCAACGCGGGTCTCCTCGCGGTCCGCATCCTCGCCTCGGGTGCGGGTCCGCAGGCCGATCGGCTGCGCGGCGCGATGCGGGACTTCCAGGACGGGTTGCGTGACCAGGCCGACGCGAAGGGCGAGCGGCTGCGGTCCCGGGCGGCGCGGCCGGCGACCGGCTTCACCGCCTGACACGCTGCGCTCACCGACCACGCTGCGCTCACCGACCACACTGCGCTCACCGACCGGCGCCCGGTGTGCCGGGGTCGGCGCCCGCCGAGGTGGTGGGTGCGCAGCCTCCCGGGGGCTCAGGCGCCGGGGACGCCGCCGACGGGGCCCGGGGGCAGGGACCCGTCCCGGACGGCCTGGAAGAAGCCGGGGGTCAGGTCCGGGTCCAGCAGCACCGTGGAGCCGATGCCGCCGGGCCGGTGGTCCATGCTGCGGATCGGCGGGGTGCCCGTGATGCCCCCCTCCCCGTTGGCCGCGCGGAACGCGAGCGCGAGGCGCGCGACGTCCAGCACGCCGGCGTCCTCGTCGAAGGTCAGGGCGCCGGTGCCGGCGTCGACGAGGGAGACCTGCGCGCCGGGGTCGAACGCGAGCGCGCCCGGGCTGACCTTGCCCATCACGGCGCCGATGAGCTGGCGCTGGCGCTGCGCGCGCCCCACGTCGCCGGCGGGGTCCGCCTTGCGCATGCGCGCGAACGCCAGTGCGCCGGGGCCGTCGACGTCGTGGCAGCCGGCCGTCCAGAGCATGCCGGAGTCCGCGTCGTCGACGTCACCGTCGTAGCAGAGGTTGACCCCTCCGACGGCGTCGACGAGGCTCGCGACGCCCCCCATGCCGATCTCGGCGTAGTGGTCGACGGTCAGGCCCGTCAGACCCTCGACGGTCTGCACCAGCAGCGGTGCGCCGCCCCACGCGAAGGCCGAGTTGAGCTTGGCGCCCCCGTGCCCCGGGACCTCCACGTACGTGTCGCGCGGCAGCGAGATCATCGCGGGCGGACCGCTCTGTGGCACGTGCAGCAGCAGGATCGTGTCGGTGCGGCGGCCCTCGGTGCCGTCCTCGGCGATGCCGCCCTCGTCGCCCCGCGCGTCCGAGCCCGCGAGCAGGTAGGTCGTCCCGGGGGTGTCGGCGGCGCCCGAGAGCGCCGGGGTGCGCTGCAGGAGCCCGTTCGCCCAGACCAGCAGACCGATCGGCCAGGCGACGAGCGCGACGAGCACGAGCACGCCGACGACCTTGGCGAGGCGCAGGTTGCGGCGTCGCCGCCCTGCGGCCGAGGGCGCCGCGGGCCCGGGGCGCGCGCCGGGGCCGGGG
>JAEWEJ010000150.1 GCA_023389455.1 Actinomycetes bacterium
GGCGGTGTCGGGCGGTACCTCGACGACCTGCTGCCGGAGCTCACGAGGGCGGGCGCCGACCTGGTGGTCGTCGCGCAGCAGCGCGACGTCGCGCCGATGCGGGAGCGGCTGCCCGAGGCCGAGGTCCTGGCCGCTCCTGCCCCGGTCGCGCGCCGCCCGGTCAGGCTCGTCTGGGAGCAGCTCGCGCTGCCGCGGATCGCGCGGCGGGTGCGGGCCGACGTCGTGCACAGCCCCCACTACACGCTGCCGCTGCTGACGCGCCGTCCCGTGGTCGTGACGCTGCACGACGCGACGTTCTTCAGTCACCCCGAGCTGCACTCGCCCGTGAAGGCCCGGTTCTTCCGCACCTGGATCCGCGTGGCCGCCCGTCGCGCCGCCGTCCTGGTGGCCCCGTCCGAGGCGACACGTCGGGAGGTCGTCCGGTTCACGTCCGCGGACCCGGACGCCATCGTCGTGGCGCACCACGGTGTCGACCTCACGGCCTTCCGACGGGTCGACGCCGACGAGCAGGCGCGGGTGGCGCGCTCCCTGGGCCTCGAGGGTCGCCGGTGGGTCGCGTTCCTCGGCACGCTCGAGCCGCGCAAGAACGTCCCTGCGCTCGTGCGCGCCTGGGTGCGCGCCTGCGCGGACCTGGCCGACGCCCCCGCGCTGGTGCTGGCCGGCGGTCGCGGCTGGGACACCGAGGTCGACCCCGCCGTCGCCGAGGTGCCGCCGGGCCTGACCGTGCTGCGCCCGGGCTACCTGCCGTTCGACGACCTCGCCGGCTACCTGTCGGGCGCCGAGGTCGTGGCCTACCCGAGCAAGGGCGAGGGCTTCGGCCTGCCGGTGCTCGAGGCGATGGCCTGCGGCGCTGCGGTGCTCACCACCCGCGAGCTCTCGCTCGTGGAGGTCGGTGGCGACGCGGTCGCCTACTGCGACGTCGACGTGGACTCGATCGCCGAGGCCCTGAGCCGGCTGCTCGCGGACGACGCCGAGCGTCGGCGGCTCTCCGCAGCCGCCCACCAGCGGGCCACCACGTTCACGTGGGCGGCGTCCGGTGCCGCCCACGTGAACGCGTACCGGCGCGCTGCCGGACGCTGAGCGGGCCCGTCAGGGGACCTGCACCCAGCGGCAGTCCAGCAGGGTGTTGTCGCCGGCGGCGGTGTTGATCGCGAACGTGCAGACCTGGCGCCGGCCGCTCGCTGCGGGGACCGTCGCGACGATGCCGTGCCGGTCGCCCAGGCCGTAGACCGCGCCGACGTCGGCTCGCGTGCCGTCCGCGACGTGTGCCGTGCCCACCCCGTCCACGTACACGTGCACCTGGGCGGGCGTCGAGGGTGTGTCAGGGTCGAGGGCCCAGCCGTGGATGGTGACCGACCCCGGTGCCGCCGTGACGGCGTCGACGACGCCGAACGGCACCCGGTCGGGGACGACGACCGTCCGGCACAGCATCAGCGTGTTCTCGCCCGCGGCCGTGTTGATCGCGAACACGCACACCTGGTGCGGGCCCGGGCGCGCATCCACCCGGTGCGTGAACCCCCGCGCCGCGTCGGCTCCGTGGACGGCGGCCACGTCGGCACGACGCTGGTCCGCGCGCAGCGCGACGCCGGAACCGTCGACGTAGAGGTGCACGTCGGTCGGCCGGTCCCGGGTGTCGGGGTCGAGGGTCCAGCCCCGCACGGTGAAACCACCGTTGTCGACGTCGATGGCGTCCACGACACCGAAGGGAGGAACGTCGGGGACGACGACGGTGCGGCAGCCGAGGAGCGTGTTGTCGCCGGGGCCGGTGTTGATCCCGAACACGCAGACGGAGTGAGTCCCGGGAGCGGCCGGGGTCGTGTACGAGTAGCCGGTCCGCGCGTCGCGCCCGTACACCTGCGCGACGTCGCCGCGCCGCCCGTCCGCCACCAGGGCGACGCCCGTGCCGTCGATGTAGATGTGCGCCTGCGTCGGTCCCGACGTGTCGGGGTCGAAGGTCCACCCGCGGACCGTGATGCTCGAGTTCGTCGTCGCGACCTCGTCGATCGAGCCGACGGGGGGTGTCCGCGGGGCGGGCGGGGCCACGGTGCCCACGGTCACCCGCCGGCAGTCCAGGAGCGTGGCCGGTCCACCGTCGGCGTCGATCCCGAAGGTGCAGACCTCGTGCTCGCCAGCGGGCAGCGCGCGTTCGTGGCGGAACCCGTGGCGGTCACCGCGCCCGTAGGTGGCGGCGACGTCGGGCCGCGAGAGGTCCGCGACGACGGCCACGCCCACGCCGTCGATGTAGATGTGCGCCTCGGTGGACGCCGACGTGTCCGGGTCCAGCGTCCATCCCGTGACGACGACGCCGGTGGCGGTCGTCGTCACCGCGTCGACGACCCCGATCGGTGCGGCGTTGCGGACCGTGACGTTGCGACAGCCCAGCGAGACGTTGGTGCCGTCCGCGATGTTGACCGCTGCGAGGCACACGGGCCACGTGCCGGGCGCGACGGGTACCTCCAGGCGGAAGCCGTGGCGATCGCCCAGCCCCGGGTAGGCGGCCGCGACGTCGGGGCGCGAGCCGTCGGCCAGCACGGTGCTGAGGGCGCCCGCCGTGCGGACCTCGACGACCACAGGGTCCGGGGTCTGGGGGTCGAGGGCCCAGCCCGTGACGGTGAAGGACCTCCCGCTCGTGCTCACGCCCTCCCACACGCCGCGTGGCGAGACGTCGACCGCCGGGTTGGCGAGCTCCGCGACGCGCGTCCGGAGGTAGGGGAGGAGGTTGTAGAGGTTCTGACCCGGGCAGGAGGTCAGCTGGGCGTCGCGGTGGGCGAAGATCGTCGAGAACGAGACGGACGTCCCGGCCGGGTACTTCGACGCTCCGCCGCCCGAGACCATCGTGACGTCGACCCCGGCGCGGATGCCGTGGATCGAGAACTTCCAGGCCACCAGCGAGGCGATCGCCTCGGTGAGGACGTCGGGGACCGCCGCGGCCCCGTACTCGCCGATCGCCGCGATGCCGAACGTCTGGCTGTTGAACCCGCCGGTGTGCACGCCCACCACGCTGGCCGTGACGCCGCCCGCGCGTCCCTCGAAGACCCGGCCGAACTTGTCGACGAGGAAGTTGTAGCCCAGGTCGCACCAGCCGCGGCCACCCGCGGACTCCGGACGGGTGTGGTACGCGTAGAAGCCGCGGATGAGCCCGGGGACGTCCGCCGCGCTGTACGCGTTGGTCGAGGCCGTGTGGTGGATGGCGGCGGCACGCACGTTCGCGGACAGGTCGGGCGAGCACGTCCGCAGCGACTCATCGGCTCCCCACCCGGCACGGTCGACGATGGCGGGTGCGCCCGGTACGGGGACGCTGGCGGCAGCGGTCGCGTCCGCCGCACGGGAGCCGGGGTCGACGAGCACCGCCTTGAGCCCGGTGACCGGACCGTCGTCGGCGGCCGCGCGCAGCTGCAGGCCGTCGGCGCCGAGCGCGACGATCGGGTCCGTGCCGTCGCGCCCGTCGGCGCTCGCGGCCTCCGCCCGGTCCGCGTCGGCCGCCACGTCACCGTCCGCCGACTGCCAGTCCGTCCACGCCCCGTCGACGCGCACGCGGTAGGCGATCTCCACGCCGGACGGGCCCGCGTCCCACGTCACGCCCAGGATCGAGAACGGCTCGGTATCGAGCTCCGGCGTGAGCACCTCGCCCGTCCCGGGCGTGGAGGGGGCGGTGTGCGGGGTCTCGTCCGGGTCGCCCTGCGGGGCGTCGGTGGAGCCGGGGGGCTCGGTTTCGAGCGAGTCGCCCCGCTCCGGTGCCCCCTGCGCGCGTGCGAACGCCTGCGGCGCGTCGCCGGCGGCGCCCGGGCCGCCGAGGTCCAGCTCCTGCACGGACAGCGGCCGTTCCTCGGCTGGCGCGGTCGCGCTCGGCGCGGCCGTGGCAGCCGAGGAGCCGACGGGGAGCAGTGCGCCCGTCAGGAGCGCGGCGGTCGCACAGGAAGCGACCGTACGTCGGGATCGGAGCATGACGCCTCGTTCTCGCTCGGACGGGGTGCGGCGCGTCCGCGCAGCCCCGTCATCGTCGCAGGGTCGCCCCCCGTCGGCGGGGAGGCGTCGCCGGTGCGGCGCGCGTCAGCCGCGGAGCTGGTCCACGTACCGGCGCACCACGTCCGCGTCCGGCAGCAGACCGGAGTCGCGGGCCTCGGCCAGCGTCGGGGCGGCGGCGTCCTTGTCGGACAGCAGCGGCGCGAGCGGCCGGCCGGCGCGGTCGGTCGTGGGCCAGTCGATCCCGATCTCCGGGTCCAGCGGGTGGATGCCGTGCTCCCGCCCGGGGGCGTAGCCCGTCGAGCAGAGGTACAGCACGGTCGAGTCGTCCTCGAGGCTCAGGAACGCGTGCCCGAGCCCCTCGGACAGGTAGATCGCGCGGCGGTCGGCGTCGTCGAGCAGGACGGAGTCCCACGCGCCGAACGTCGGCGAGCCGACGCGAATGTCGACGACGACGTCCAGCACAGCTCCCTTCGCGCACGTCACGTACTTCGCCTGGCCCGGGGGGACGTCGGCGAAGTGGATGCCGCGCAGCACCCCTGCCGCCGAGACCGAGCAGTTGGCCTGCTGCAGGTCCAGACGGTGCCCCACAGCCTCGGAGAACGCCTCGTCCTTGAACCACTCGAGGAAGACGCCGCGGGGGTCGGGGAACTGCTTCGGCGTGATCTCCCAGGCGCCGGGCACCTGGAGCTCGCGGAACTGCACGGGAGTCCTCCTGAGGTCGTTGGGGGTCCCGCCCACCCTAGCGGCGAACGGTAAGGTGTCCGCTCGGCAGGCTCGGACGACGGTGGGAGAGACGTGCGCTGGTTGGTGGCTGGTTCCTCGGGGATGCTCGCGCAGGACCTGATCGATCTGCTCAGGTCCCGTGGGGAAGAGGTGACCGCGGTCGACCGGGACGTCCTCGACATCACCGACGCGGCGGCCGTCGACGCGGCCGTCCCCGGCCACGACGTGGTCGTGAACTGCGCGGCGTGGACCGCGGTCGACGCCGCCGAGGAGCAGGAGGCCGCGGCATTCGCGGTGAACGCGGTCGGTCCGCAGAACCTCGCCCGGGCGGCGCACCGCGCGGGGGCCAGGATCGTGCAGATCTCCACCGACTACGTCTTCGCGGGCGACGCGACCGAGTCGTACGGCGAGGACGACGCCGCCGCGCCGCGCTCCGCCTACGGCCGCACCAAGCTGGCCGGCGAGTGGGCCGTACGAGCCGAGGCGCCCGACCACCTGGTCGTGCGGACCGCCTGGCTCTACGGGGCGGGCGGGCCGTGCTTCCCCCGGACGATCGCCCGGGTCGCCGCCGAGCGCGGTGCGCTGCAGGTGGTGGACGACCAGCAGGGGCAGCCGACGTGGACGCGGGACCTGTCCGACCTCGTCGTGCGACTGGTCGACGCCGGCGCGCCGAGCGGGACCTACCACGGCACGTCGTCCGGGCGCACGACGTGGCACGGCTTCGCCGCCGCCGTGGTGGAGGCTGCCGGGATGGACCCCGGCATCGTCGCGCCGTCGTCGAGCGAGGCGGTGGCCCGCGCCGCGGTCCGCCCGGCCAGCTCGGTCCTGGCGCACGACGCGCTCGAGCGTGTCGGGGTGCAGCCCATCGGTGACTGGCGGCAGCGCTGGGACGCCGCCGCTGCCGAGGTGCTCGCGGGGCGTCCGGCCGTCTGACCTGGTCCTGCACCGCGGTGGACGGTGTCGTCGCGCCACGACGGCGGATCCCGCGATCGCCAGCGGGACATATCGGTAAAAATCTCGAACAGTGGTCCAGGTCCCCTGTTCATCAGCGCCCGCCGTCATATGATCGCGGTGCCGAGAAGGGTCTGGAGGCGGTCGACTGCGCCGGTCGACCAACACCTCGGCAGCGACGACATCGGCGTGAGCCGGACACTAGGGGAGCGGATGTACAAGCGTATGCGGAAGGCTCTGGGGAGCCGTGCGAGACGGCTCCTGCGGCGGGGGGTGGTCCAGACCGAACCCCTCGTCGCAGAGCCCGGCCTCGCCGCGGTGTTCGATCCGGTGTACTACCGCGAGACGTACGCCGACGTCGCCGCCGCAGGGATCGACCCGCTCACGCACTACCTGAACCACGGGCGTCAGGAGCTGCGCCGACCCAGCGTGCTCTTCGACCCGAGCTGGTACCTCGAGGTGAACGCCGACGTGGTCGAGGCGGGCATCGACCCGATGTCGCACTACCTCGCGGTGGGGGGCGCCGAAGGGCGTGACCCGATCCCCGCCGGGTTCAAGTCGGCCTGGTACCTCGAGCACCATCCGGAGGTGGCCGAGTCGGGGACCAACCCGCTGGTGCACTACGTCACCGAGGGCGCAGTTCTCGGCTACGACCCGTGCCCGGACTTCGAGTCGGCGTGGTACCTCGGGCAGAACCTCGACGTCGCGGCCGCGGGCGTGAACCCGCTGGTGCACTTCCTGCGCCGAGGGCTCGAGGAGGGGCGGGCACCGAACAGCCACGCGCGGACCATCACCGGCATGGACGCGGCGTCGGGTCCGGTCACCGGCGTCGCGAACCTGCTCGCGGAGCGGCACGCCGACCTGCGTCCGTTCCGGGTCATCCCGGGGCCGGACGTCCCACGCATCAACCTCGTGACGGACTCGGTGGGGCCGGACAGCCTCTTCGGCGGCGTGGCGACGGCGATCATCCTGGCGACGTTCTGGGCGGAGCGCACGGGGCGGCGGCTGCGGATCGTGACGCGCCACTCCCCGCCCGACGGCTCGGGCCTGGACGACCTGTTCCGCACGATCGGCACCCGCCCGACGCGCCAGCCGGAGCTCGCGTTCGTCCCCACCGGCCCCGGTGACTACCTCGAGGCCGGGGCCGAGGACGTCTTCCTC
This sequence comes from Actinomycetes bacterium, assembly GCA_023389455.1. GTDB lineage: Bacteria > Actinomycetota > Actinomycetes > Actinomycetales > Cellulomonadaceae > Cellulomonas. The sequence continues at coordinate 6,802 of JAEWEJ010000150.1, forward strand.
ACGACGTCCTGGTGGACCACCACGTCCGTCCTGCAGACCGTGCCGGCGGACCGCGTCGTCTACATCCTGCAGGAGGACGAGCGGTCGTTCTACCCGCTCGGTGACCGGTCGCTGGGTGCCGCGACAGCGATGAACCACCCCGACCTGACGGTCGTCGTGAACACCGCCGGCCTGCTGACGCACCTGGCGAGCACGGGCATCGACAACCTCACGACGACCGGGTCGTCGTTCGAGCCCTCGGCCACAGCATTCCTGCGCCCGGGCCGGCTGCTCGGCGCCGGACGGACGCGGAACCTCTTCTTCTACGCCCGCCCGCACAACCCGCGCAACCTCTTCGACATGGGGCTCGCGGCGATCGACGGCGCGATCGAGGCCGGGCACCTGCCGCAGGAGCGCTGGCGGGTGCACATGGTGGGGCGCCACGTCCCGGGCGTCACGTTCTGCGACGGCTCGGCCCCGGTGATCCACGGCGGCCTCGGGTGGCACGACTATCGCGCCCTGCTCGGCACCATGGACGTCGGCCTCTCCCTGATGGCGTCCCCGCACCCGAGCTACCCGCCGTTGGACCTCGCCGCCAGCGGTTCCGTCGTCGTGACCAACAGCTGGCGGGGCAAGCCCGACCTGTCGGATCTCGGCGGTCGCATCGTTGTCGGCGAGCCGACGGTCGAGGGCCTCATCGAGGCCCTCGGGAAGGCCACGGTGGTGCTCGACGCCGTCCGGGACGAACCCTTCGAGCCCGCGGACACGGCCGTGTTCCGTAGCTGGTCCGAGAACCTGGGTGACGTGGTCGACCGCCTGGCCCGGGACTTCGGCGATGTTTGACGTCCCGATCCGTGCGGTCGACTACCGCAACCCGTGGGAGCTGCCCCTCGCCGCGCGCCTGCGGATGTTCCGTGCAGAGTCGGTCAAGGTGGCCTACTACTACCGGTGGGCGGACTCGAGCACCTTCCGCTACCGCTGCTTCAACACCGCCCAGACGCTGAACCGGCACGTCGACGGGGTGAGCGCGAGCTGGTTCTTCGAGCAGGACGGTGAGCGACTGCTGCAGGTCGTCAAGGAGGCCGACGTCCTGGTCGTCTGCCGCGTCCCGTACAGCGACCAGGTCGCCCAGCTGATGGCCGTGGCCCGACGCTTCGGTACACGCGTGGTGTTCGACGTCGACGACTTCGTGTTCGACATCACGATGGTGCCTGAGGTCGTCAAGACCCTCGACCAGTACGAGGGGACCATCGAGGCTGCCGAGCACATGTGGAACTGGTGGTTCGCGGCCTTCGCCCGCATGCGCCAGACGATGCAGCTCGCCGACGAGGTCGTCGTCACGAACGACTACCTGGCCGACCGGACGCGTGAGGTCGTCGACCTGCCGGTCTCGGTGGTCCCGAACTTCATGGGCGCCGAGCAGATTGAGTACAGCCGTGCCCTCGTCGCGGCACGTGCCTCCACGGGAGACGCCCGCGACGGGTTCGTCGACCTCGGGTACTTCAGCGGGACGCCGACGCACAACCGCGACTTCGCGCTCGCGGCGAGCGCTGTCGCCCGCGTCATGCGCCGCGACGACGCGGTCCGCCTCCGGCTGGTCGGCTTCCTCGACCTGCGCGACTCGCCGCTCGCCGGCCTGGAGGACAGGATCGACATCGTCCCGCTCGCGAGCTACATGGAGCTGCAGCGCCTGATCGCCGAGACCGAGGTCAACATCGCGCCGCTGCAGGACAACCGGTTCACCAACTGCAAGTCGGAGCTGAAGTATTTCGACGCGGCAGCGGTTGCCGTCCCGACGCTCGCCTCGCCGACCTACACGATGTCGCGGGCGATCGAGCACGGCGTGAACGGGATGCTCGTGCGGGTCGACGAGTGGGAGCAGGCGATCGAGGCGATCGTCGCCGACTACCGGACGACAGGTGTCGCGATGGGCCGGGCGGCGTTCGACCACGCCCTCGCGACGTACTCGCCGCCCGCGATGGTCGACCAGGTCGTCAAGGGCCTGGGACTGGTCGACGTACCGTCCTGATCGCACGCCCTCGGCAGAGGTGGGGAGGCGCGTCCTCGCCGCCCGGCGCACACCTGGAGGTAGCTCCGTGGAAGACCTGACCCGCGTGCGTCCCTCGGGGTGCGACTTCGAGCTGGACGCGCCGTCCCGCAACCGTGAGTGGTACGAGGTGCGCGGCTACGAGCCGCACTCCACCGCGCTCTTCCGTACCGTCGCCGCCGACGCGGACGTGGTCCTCGACATCGGTGCGCACGTCGGCTACTACAGCCTGCTCGCCCGTCGGGCGGCACCGACGGCGACCGTCGTCGCCGTCGAGGCGTCGCCGCCGAACGCCGAGGTGCTGCGACGCAACGTCGAGCGTCTCGACGGCGAGCCCGTTCGCGTGGTGGCCGCGGCGTTCGCGGCCGCGAGCGGGACCGTGACGGTGCAGCTCACGGAGGCGTCGGACAACTCCGGGATCAGCGGTCACCCGAACTCCCCGACGGTCGGGGGCATCGAGGTGCCGGCCGTGACCGGGGACGACCTCGATCTGCCCGACGGCGACAAGCTCGTGGTGAAGTTGGACGTCGAGGGGCACGAGCTCGCCGCCCTGGACGGGCTCGCCGGCACGTTTGCGCGCTACGCGGACGTGCGGCTCCTCGTGGAGATGAACCCCAAGTGCCTGCGGGTCGCGGGCTCGACCGGGGACGACCTGGTTGAGCGGCTCCGCGGGCTCGGGTTCCGGCTCTTCGTCCTCGACGAGGGGCAGCGGTCGTCGCGCGAGCTCGCTGCGGGTGACCGGTGGGAGGACCTGGTCGACCCGGCGGGGTACGCCAACCTCTACTGCGTGCCTGCCGAGCGGTGCACGGTCGTCGGTGCGGTGCTGCACTCGGCGGGCACGTCAGGGGCCCAGCGCAGCCACGTCGAGATGGTGCAGACGCTCGTGCGTAGGGGGGCGATGGTGCACACCGTGGTGCCTGAGCCGGACCTGGGTCTGCGGGAGGTCCTGCTGGGCGTGGGTGGAACCGTGGGCGAGGTGCCGTCCATGGCGTGGTGGACCGTCTGGCCGGATGAGGACGACGTCGACCACACGGCGTGGTCGACACGGGAGATGTTCCACGCCCCCACCACCGAGGAGCTCGCGCTGCTGCGTCCCGACGTGGTGCTGACCCAGAACGGCGTGATCCCGCAGGGTGCCCTCGCTGCCGCGGTCCTCGGGCTCCCGCACGTCTGGTACCTGCGGGAGTTCATCGACCTCGACTACGGTCTGGTGGTCCCGGGCGGGTCCCGGCAGTTCGCGGAGATGGTGCTCAGCCTGTCCGACCGTGTCGTCGCGAACTCCGCGGGAGTGGCGCGGCACCTGCTGGGCGACGATGCCGCCCGCGCCACCGTGCTGTCGCCCGTGCCGAACACCGGAGTGATCGCCCCCCGCGTCGTCACGGATGATGACGCACGGCCGTGGACTGTGGGCGTCATCGGGAGCCTCAACGTGGGCAAGGGGCAGGAGGACGCGATCCGCGCCGTCCATCTGCTGCGGGCGGCGGGACAGGACGTGCACCTCGCCCTCATCGGATCGGGGACGCCGGCCGAGAAGGAGCGTGTCGAGGCGCTCGTCACCGAGCTGGGCCTCGGGGGTGCCGTGCACCTGCCGGGTGCGGTGGAGGACCAGAGCGCCCTGTACGCGACGCTGGACTGTGTCGCCGTGACGTCCCGGAACGAGGCCTACGGAAGGGTGCCGTTCGAGGCCAGCGCGGCCGGTGTGCCGGTGGTCTACGCCCGTGTCGGGGGACCGGCGGAGTACCTCGAGGACGGGGTCACCGCGCTCGGCTACGAGCCCGGCAACGTGCCGTCGCTGGCCGCGGCGTTCAGGACGCTGGTCGACGACCCCGGTAGGTGCGCTCGGCTGGTGAGCGCGGCACGGGCCGATCTCCTCGGGCCCGAGCGTCAGGAGCGGTACGAGGCGGCGATCGTCGCGCTCGTGCGCGACGCCGCCGGCGCACCGGTACCGCCCGGGCGCCTCCTCCTGGGCGCGGTCGGACGCACGGCGCGTGAGGCCGGGATGTGGCGTCGCGAGGCCGCGTCT
>JAEWEJ010000168.1 GCA_023389455.1 Actinomycetes bacterium
GGTGGGCCCCGGGCGTGACCGTCACGCCCGGGCCCCAGCCGGACGTCAGGCCGCGGCCCGTCGCGTCCTGGCGCGTACGGCGACGAGCCCGGCGCCGAACGCGATCAGCGCGACGCCGATGCCGGTCGCCCCGGCCGCCGAGGTCCCCGTCGCGGCGAGCACGCGGCCGCCGGACGCGGTCACGACGACCGGAACGCGCGACCACGTGCCCGACGTGAGACCGGCCGCCAGCACGTGGTGGCCGCCCGCGGGCACGCCGGCGGGGATCGTCACCGTGAGGCGTGCGACGCCTGCGGCATCGGCGACGACGGTCCCGAGGTACACCGGGTCGGAGTGCAGGACGAAGTCCACGGACTCCCCGGGCAGGAAGCCCCGCGCTTCCAGGGTGACCGACTGGCGCGAGGTGACCGTGGCGGGGACGGTGAGGTCCGACCGCGGCTCGCCGACCAGGGCGACGGCGGAGCGTCCGGGGACCGCGAGCGTCGGCGTCGGCGGCAGGGTGGGCGTCTGTGTCAGGGGCGGTGCCGACGGGGAGGGCTCCGACGGGGGCGACGGGGCGGGCGTGACGACCAGGCCGATCGGGGCGTGGGCGTGGTTCGTGGAGGAGTAGTTCTCGTCCCCGAGGTACCCGGCGTACATGACGTACGTGTCCGGCGCGGCCGGCGGGAGCGTCACCGTGGCGACGCCGTCGACCAGCACCCCGTCAGCGGCGTAGGGGGCGTCGCTGTCGAAGGACCACACCGTGACGGTGCCGGTCGGCGCCGGGCCGCCGCCGACGGACCGCACCGTGAACGTCGGCGACTCGCCGGCGACGAGCTGCTCGGGCCCGTCGAGCGTGAACACCGGGCGCGGCAGGCTCGGCGACATGCCAGGCCCCGGCTCCGAGACCGTGAAGCCGTAGGTGAAGCTCTCCGGTGCGTACCGGGCGTCACCCGAGTACGCCACGGTCACCGGGTGGTGGCCGACGGGGAAGGCGGCACCGTCGAACCGTACGGAGCCGTGGGAGTCGAGCTCGAGGACGAGGTCCGGGGCGCCGGGCTCCGTGACGGTGACCGTCCCGGTCGCGTAGGGCCGGCCCGCCGGCTTGCGCACGTACCAGTGCAGGGGCCGCTCGATGCCCGCGTAGAAGTGCGTCGTGAACTCACCGACGAAGCTGCCGTTCAGCGCGGGCAGCTGCCCGGAGGGCGGTGGGCCCTGCTCCGGCGGCTGGGTCGGCAGCACGTCCCCGGGACCCAGGGGTGGCGGGTCGTCCGTCGCTGCCGTCGCGGGGCCGGCCGTCGCCGCGAGGACGAGGGCCACGCCGACGGCGGCGAGGGCCGCGGGCAGCGAGCGCAGAGGGGGACGTCGGAGCATGAGGGCAGTTCCTCTCACGGGGGTGAACTGCTGATCCTTCGGCGCACCCCTGCCGTTGCGCGGGGGAAGGGCGGGTGAACGTCGTCGGGAGCGGCGTCGTGCCCCGAGATGACCGATCCGCGACCTGTGAGGTTGGTCACTGTGCCCTGCTGGCGCGGCTGTGCGCGCCGTCACGGCTCACCGGGCGACGCCCAGGTCCTCGGCGTCCACGATCGTGTACGCGTACCCCTGCTCCGCCAGGAACCGCTGGCGGTGGGCGGCGAACTCCTGGTCGACGGTGTCGCGGGCGACGACCGTGTAGAAGTGCGCCGTCTTGCCGTCGGCCTTGGGCCGCATGATCCGGCCGAGCCGCTGGGCCTCCTCCTGGCGCGAGCCGAAGGAGCCGGACACCTGGATGGCCACCGACGCCTCGGGCAGGTCGATGGAGAAGTTCGCGACCTTGGAGACCACGAGCGTGGTGATCTCGCCGGTGCGGAACGCGTCGAACAGCCGCTGCCGCTCGCGCACGGTCGTCTCGCCCGTGATGAGGTCGGCGCCCAGGTGCTCCGCCAGCTCGTGCAGCTGGTCGAGGTACTGGCCGATCACCAGGGTCTGCTCGCCGGCGTGCTTGGCGACCAGGGAGTCCACGACACGGTTCTTGCCGGACGCGGTCGCCGCGAGGCGGTACCGGTCCTCCGGTTCCGACGTCGCGTACGCCATGCGCTCGTGGTCGGGCAGCGTCAGACGCACCTCGACGCACTCGGCCGGTGCGATGTACCCCTGCGACTCGATGTCCTTCCACGGGGCGTCGAACCGCTTGGGCCCGATGAGCGAGAACACCTCGTCCTCGCGCCCGTCCTCGCGCACCAGCGTGGCGGTCAGCCCCAGCCGGCGCCGCGCCTGCAGGTCGGCCGTCATGCGGAAGATCGGCGCGGGCAGCAGGTGCACCTCGTCGTAGACGATCAGGCCCCAGTCGCGGGCGTCGAGCAGCTCGAGGTGCGTGTACACGCCCTTCCGCTTGGTCGTCAGCACCTGGTACGTCGCGATGGTGACGGGGCGGACCTCCTTGCGGGTGCCGGAGTACTCGCCGATCTCGTCCTCCGTGAGCGTGGTGCGCTTCACCAGCTCGTCGCGCCACTGCCGTGCCGACACGGTGTTGGTCACCAGGATCAGCGTGGTGGTGGACGACCGCGCCATGGCCCCGGCCCCGACCAGCGTCTTGCCCGCCCCGCAGGGCAGCACCACGACGCCCGACCCGCCGTGGAAGAACCCGTCGACGGCCTGCTTCTGGTAGGGCCGCAGCGCCCAGCCGTCCTCCAGGAGGTCGATCTGGTGGGCCTCGCCGTCGACGTACCCGGCGAGGTCCTCGGCCGGCCAGCCCAGCTTGACCAGCACCTGCTTGAGGTGGCCGCGCTCGGACGGGTGCACGACGACGTCGGTCTCGTCGAGCCGCGCGCCCAGCAGCCCCGCGGTGCGCTTGGAGCGGGTGACCTCGGCGAGCACCGCCGGGTCAAGGGCGTGCAGCACCAGCCCGTGCACCGGGTCCTGCACCAGCTGCAGCCGCCCGTACCGGGACATCGTCTCGGCGACGTCGACGAGCAGCGCGTGCGGCACCGGGTACCGGCTGTACTCCAGGAGCGTGTCGACGACCTGCTCGGCGTCGTGCCCGGCGGCGCGCGCGTTCCACAGGCCCAGCGGCGTCAGCCGGTAGGTGTGGACGTGCTCGGGGGCGCGCTCGAGCTCGGCGAACGGGGCGATGGCGCGGCGGCACGCGTCGGCCTGGTCGTGGTCGACCTCCAGCAGGAGGGTCTTGTCGGACTGGACGATCAGCGGGCCGTCGGGCACAGGCGTTCTCCGTGGGGTCGGGGTTGGGGGTCGGGCAGCTCAGTCGGTCACGGGCGTGACGTCGGCGATCCGGTGCACCGCGACGGTCAGCTCGGCATCGCGGCGCGGGTCGAGTGCACGCAGCCGGCCGCCCTCGACCTTCAGCGGACGCACCAGGCGCCGCTCGGCGCGCCCGTCGGGGCCGACGATCTCCACCCACACGGCCGTGCGCGCCTGCGCCGCCTCACGGAGCACCACCAACGCGTCGGCGGGCTCCGGTGTTCCGCCCGCGGCACGCGCGGGGGTGG
>JAEWEJ010000204.1 GCA_023389455.1 Actinomycetes bacterium
ATCCGGGACCTGGTGGCACGTGCGCCGGGGGAGCCGGCGCACCGCACCGGTGCGGCCGACCGGCTGCCCACCGGGGGGCGCGTGCACCGGGGCCCGGAGGCCGACCGCGTCACGGCCCTGCTCGGCACGCCCGCCGCGAGCGTCGGCCCGCACGTCGTGCTGTCGTCCGCGGCCACCCCGCGGGTCCTCGAGCACGAGCTCGTGCACGTCGCGCAGGACTCCGCGGAGCCCGACCCGACGCTGCCGTTCGTGCTGGGTGCCCGCGGCACCGCGCAGGAGCGGCAGGCCGCGCCGGGTGCCACCCCCGCGGCCGCGCCGCGCGCAGCCGCGGGGGTGGGCGGTGTGGTCCGCCGCTGGGAGGAGGTCGACGCCGTCGAGTACGTCGACCGGCTGCAGGTCGAGATCGGCGCCGGCATGGCCCGCCACGTCGGCGAGGGGCCGGACCCCGTGCTGCCCCCGGGGCCCGCGGTGTGGGCGCCGGGCGGCGCGGCGGACCTCCTGCGGCACGTCGTCGAGCAGATGTGCGCGACCGGTGACCTCGGCGTGTGGCTCGTGTGGGTGCTCGACCCCGTCTCGCCCTGGTCCGTCGTCGACCGTGCCCGGGTCATGCCGCTCGTGCCCGTCGCCCACGAGTCGGCACCGGACGACGTGCAGATGTTCGAGTCGAGCCGTGGCCCGGACGTCTACGTGCCGGCCGTCGCCTACGCCCTCGCGGACGCCGTCCGGGCCGAGGCGGTGCGTGGGCTCGCGCGCATGGTGCCGCGCTACCTCACGGCGCTGCGCCGCGAGCTGGACGCGCAGCAGCGCTGCGACCCGGCGGACGACCTGCCGACCGTGCCGACGCTGCTGACCTCACGGCCCGTCGACGTGCTCCTGGAGCCGGTGCTGCGCGCGCACGACGGGCTGTCCGTCGACGTCGCCGCGCTGGTCTCCGCGCCCCTCGACGAGCGTCCTGCGGTGGTCGAGGACCTGCGCGCGGTGACCTGGGTGAGCATGGGTGCCGCGGGGCTGGACCGCTGGGTGCGCGTCACGGACCCCCCGGACGCGACGCCCGAGGAGGTGTCGCTCGCGCTGTACGGGCACCCCGGCAACGCGTCCCGGCTCACGCACGTGGGCACGCTCTTCGGCTTCGCGTCCGCCGAGGGCATGCTGCCCGACGCGCAGCTGCTCGTGGGCGTCACGCCGGTGGTGGCCCCGGCCGGGACCGCGCTCGACGAGCTGCTCGCGAGCCCGTACGCCGACGAGGCGCGCCTGGCCACGGCCACGGCGCCCCGGACGGGCGCGACCGGTGCCGCGGTCCTCGTCGAGGCGGGCGTGGCGGGCGCGATGCTCGCGGACGTCGTGCGGCTCGCCGGGCGGTTCGGCCTCGGGCGGCGCCTGGGAGGCGCCGCGGAGCGCCTCGACGCGCGGACCGCCATGCTCGCGGCCGGGTCCGAGGTCGAGGCCGTCGCGTGGGACGGGCACGTGCGGGACCAGCAGCGGGTGCTGACCGGTGTCGCGACAGGTCTCGCGGCGACCGTCGCCGAGCTCGACGCCATGGTCGACGCGCAGGTGGACCTCGGCGGGCACCGGCTGCCCTCCTACGTCCGGTACGCGCTGTACGAGACGGCGGAGCGCTACGTGCTCGCCGCCGACCGCAGCGACGTGCCCGCGCTCGCGACCGACCTGCTCGCGGCGGCCGACCTGAGCCTGCGGACGCTGCCCGCGACCCTGGTGGCCGGCATGCTGCGCGTCGTCACGGAGTCGCTGCACACCGCGACGGGGGTGACGTCGGCGCGCGGGTTCGACGCCGAGACGGCCCTCGGCCTGCCCGAGCTGCGGGTGCGCCTCGACGACCTGCAGCGCCGCCTGTCCACCGTGCGGGCCCTGCTGGTGGAGAACCCGGCCGACGCGGGCGCGCTCGCGGCGACGGTGATGCGGGACGCGCACGACCTGGCCGACGAGGTCCAGGTCGTCGCCGTGGTCACCCAGCTCGAGCAGGCATGGTCCGCGCTCGAGGCGGCGGACGGCGTCAGCGCCTGGTTCGCGGGCCAGAGCGGGGACCTGGAGGCCTTGCAGGAGGAGGCGACGCGGTGGCGCGCGCAGTGGGCGCAGGTGCACGCGCACTGGCGGCAGGGCGAGAAGGACGCCGCGCGCGCGGCGGCCGCGCGGATCGCCCAGGACGAGGCGTTCGGCACCTTCCTGACCCGCGCCCAGGCCGAGATCACGGACGCGCGGGGCAAGGCGCTGATCGCCGAGATCGTGCTCGCCGTCGCGATCACGCTGGTGACGATGGGGGTCGGCGCGTACGTCGGCGGTGCGGTGGCCGGTGCCATGGCGGGCTCGCGGCTGGCGACCGTCGCCGTGACCGTGTCGACCGTCGCCGCGGAGACGCTGACCGCGACGGCCCTGCACATGCTGCTGCTCGCGCCCGCCGACCAGCGGACCGCGGGTGACTGGGCGACACAGGCCGGGTGGAACGCCGTGACGTTCGGGGTCCTGCGTGTCGTGTCGACGCACCTGCGTGCGGCCGGCTTCATGCGCTCGCTCGCGCTCGACCGCACGGGGAGGTTCGTCGCCCTGGGGATCGAGCACTCGGCCAACGTCGTGGTGCTGGGTGCGGCCGACCTGGTCCGCGCGTCCTTCGAGACCGACGCGAACGGGCGCGGGCCGACGTCCCAGGAGATGCAGGACCGGCTGGCGCAGGGCGTCCTGATGTACCTGCTCATGGCTGCCGCGGGTGCGGTCGTCCGCACGCACCTGCAGGTCGCCCAAGGGGCGGGCACCCGGCATGGGTCGCTCGTGCGCGAGTGGGCGCGGCTGCGGTACGAGGCGGCGGGCTACGGCACGCGGCCGCCGGCGGTCTCGGAGCTGCCCGTGGTCGCCGAGCAGCTGCGGCGGTACTGGGAGACCAGCCGCGTGCTGGCCGAGGAGTACCTCGCCGACCCCGAGGCCGCGCGCCGCCTCGGCTGGTCCGAGGCCGACCTGCTCGCGCTGCGTGACGCCGCGATCGCCGCGCTGCCCGAGCAGCAGGCGTTCGCGGTCGCCGCGGCCATGCGCCCGGTCGGGCCCGACCACGTCCTCGTGCCGAGCGCACGCGTGCCGGACCTGCTGCGGCTGCACCAGCAGGCGGGCGCGACCGTCAGGGAGGTGCGGCGAGACCCGACGTCGGGCGTCACGACCTTCGAGGTGACGAGGGACGGCACGACGCAGCGAATCACGCAGATGCCGGGACCGCTGCGGGCGGGCGAGAGCGCGTCGGTCCGTGCACCGGACGCGGCGGAGGCCGGGGCGGCGCGTCTGGAGGCCCTGCGCGGCGGGCTCGTCGTCGACCTGCGCAACCGGCAGCTGACGGCGCTGGTCGAGGCCCGCCGGGCCGCGCACGAGATCATCCGGGTCCGCCACCTCGTGCTCGGCAGCGGCCAGGCCGGCGTGATGGCGTACGCGACCCGGCCGCCGGGCACGGGCCGCGGCGCCGTGCCCGGTGCCGACGTCACCGCGATCCCGGAGGTCATGGGGATCGCCGACGGACCCGACATGTGGCGTATCGCGGGGCTCCGGCCCGCCGGGCAGGGCGCCTCCGAGTGGTTCAGCCGCGGGTTCGCGCGCCAGGCCCAGGAGTTCGCGCCGGCAGGGCGTGGTCTGGCGAGCGTCGAGGCGTTGGCGGCCGCGAGCCTCGCGACCGCGTACGAGTCGGGGATGGCGACGTACCGCGCCCGGGTCGTGCGGGTCGAGGTGAACCCCGACGTCGGTGTGCCCGCACGCCTGCGGGTCACGGTACGCACCGCGAACGGCACGACGCACCACGTGTACGCCGACTCGGTGGACGTCGGGATCGGTCCCGGCCCCGCCAGGCCGCTGCCGGCCGGGGTGCTCGACGCCGCGAGCAGGGCCCCGCTCGAGCAGTCGGGCCGCGTGCTCTACGGGGAGGAGGCCCTCACCGTGCCGATGCCACGCGAGGAGGTCCTCGTCGTGGGCAGCGGTGCCACGGCGGCGTGGGTCGCGACCGACGCGGTCGGCCGGCTCGGAGCGGTCCGCGTCGACTGGGTGGCGAACCCGCGCGCGCCCGCACCGCTGTCCGAGACCGTCGCGCGGAACGTGCAGGCCTACCGGGCCCAGGGCATCGTCCTCACCGCCGAGGACGTCGCGTCCTTCTCGCCCGCGATCGTGCCGGGCAACGAGGCGGCGTTCCGCGGCGGACCGGTCCGGCGCGTGCTCGCCGAGGTGGGCTTGGTGCGTGCGGGCGACCCGAGCGTGCCCACCGAGGCGGGTCGCGTCGTCGTCGAGCTGCGCGCCGCGGACGGCACGACGGCCCGACGCGTCGTCGACCGCGTCGTCGTCGCACGCGGGCAGGCCCCGGGCGGACCGGGCGGGCAGGCCCCGATGCTGGCCGGCACCCGGTTCCGCATGCAGCTGGACGGCGGACGCCTGGTCGCGCTGACCAGCGTGGACCCACCGGGCGCGGTGCGGCTCGTGGGTGCCGCCATGACGACCGGCGGCATCGAGGAGCTCGTGGTCCCGGGGGAGCGCGCCCAGTTCGTCCGGCTCGTGAGGGAGCAGGCGGTGGGCCCCGAGGTCCCGGCGAACTCGCAGGCGGTGCCGCCCTCGGTGCACCAGACCGGCGTCAACGTGCCCCGCTCCAACCGTGTCGACCTCACGACCCCGGCCGTGCCCGACCAGCGGCCGAGGGACCGTGACCGGGACCGCAGGGACGTGCCCCGGTGACCCGCGACGAGGTGCTCACGCGTGCGCTCTCGCGGCTCGACGCGCAGCTGCTGCACGCGTGCGACGTCGAGCAGCACCGCGTGACGCTGCTGGCCGGGGACGGGCGCACCGGCTGGGACGGCGTGCGCAACCTGCTGCGCCCGACGGTCGCCGAGCTCGCACAGCCCGGACCGGCGTCCGCACCCGCACCGTCCGACGAGCCGCTCGTGCCCGCCGGGCACCCCGTGCTCGACCGCCTGCGCACCGTCCTGGACGTCGCCTCGCTCGACGTGCTGCTGCTGCTGCTCGCCCCGCACGTCGACCCGCGGTACCAGTCGGTGTACGCCGTGCTGCACGACGACCTCGACGAGCGGCGGGTCACCGAGCGCGTCG
>JAEWEJ010000275.1 GCA_023389455.1 Actinomycetes bacterium
GCCCACGAGCACGCGGCGCGCGAGGGCGACCCCGCTGTGCGCGGTGCGGAACACGCCGCTGACGCCGCGGCCGGCGTCGGCGCGGAACTCCCGCACCTCGTCGGCGCCGACGGCGACACCGTCGGCACCCACGGCCTGGTCCGGCGGGGCCTGAGAGGCCGGTCCGCCGGGCCGGTCGTCGCCCGCTGCGGCGGCGTGCGAGGCCGATCGGGCCCCGTCCTCGACGGTCGCGTCCGCGATCGCCCGGGCGATCGGGTGCTCCGCGAGCCGCTCGACGGCGGCGGCGAGGCGCCGGACCTCGTCCGCGTCCTCACCCGCCGCGGGCACGACGTCGACCAGGGCCATGCGCCCGGCCGTGACCGTGCCCGTCTTGTCGAGCACCACGGTGTCGACGCGCCGCGTCTCCTCGAGGATCTCCGGACCCTTGATGAGGATGCCGAGCTGCGCGCCGCGCCCCGTGCCGACCAGCAGCGCGGTGGGCGTGGCCAGCCCCAGGGCGCAGGGGCAGGCGATGATCAGCACGGCGACCGCCGCGGTGAACGCCGCCTGGACGCCGCCGCCGGTCGCGAGCCACACGACCAGCGTGCCCACGGCGATGACCAGCACGACGGGCACGAAGACCGCCGAGATCCGGTCGGCCAGCCGCTGCACGGGCGCCTTGCCGGTCTGCGCGTGCGCGACCAGCCGCCCGATCTGCGCCAGGCGGGTCTCCTCGCCCACGCGCGTGGCCCGGACCACCAGGTGGCCCGACGTGTTGACGGTCGCGCCCGTCACCTCGTCGCCCGGCCCCACGTCGACGGGCACCGGCTCGCCGGTCAGCAGCGACGTGTCGACCGCGCTGGTGCCGGACACCACGACGCCGTCCGTGGCGACCTTCTCGCCCGGGCGCACGGCGAACTCGTCGCCGACGCCCAGCGCCCCGACGGGCACGCGCCGCTCGACGCGGCGGCCGTCCGGCCCGGTGACCAGCAGGGCGACGTCCTTCGCGCCCAGGTCGAGCAGCGCGCGCAGCGCGTCGCCCGCCCGGCGCCGCGAGCGGTGCTCGGCGTACCGGCCCGCCAGCAGGAACGTGGTGACGACGGCCGCGACCTCGAAGTAGAGCTCGGGCATGCCGCCGCCGTGGCCCGCGTCGGCCGCGGGGAACAGCGTCGGGGTCATGCGCATCCCGAGCTCGCCCGCGCCGCCCAGCAGCAGCGCCCACAGCGACCAGGCGGTCGCCGCGACGACGCCGATGGACACGAGCGTGTCCATGGTCGACGCCCCGTGCCGCGCCGCCCGGTACGCCGCGCGGTGGAACGGCCAGGCCGCCCACGTCGCCACGGGCAGCGCGAGCGCCGCGACCAGCCACTGCCAGCCGCGGAACTGCGTCGCCGGGACCATGCTCAGCACCAGGACGGGCACGGTGAGCACGGCGGCGACGCGCAGCCGGCGCCGCAGGTCCGCGCCGCGGGTGTCGTCCGGGGCGGACGTGTCGTCGTCGGGGTCGTGCTCCATGCCGGCGTGCTGCATGCCGGACAGGGCGTGCGCGATCTCGTCGTGGCCCGTGTGGTCGCCGTGCTCCGCGTGCTCCGCGTGCTCCGGGCGGTCGGAGTGCTCCGCGTGGTCGGTGCCCCCGTGCCCGGCGTGCGTCGCACCCGGCCTGAGCACGGGGTGCGCGTCGTACCCGGCCGCGCGCACGGCGGCGACCAGGTCGTCCACGGTCGGCGCCGGGGCCTCGTCCGTCGGCGTGACGTCCACGTGCGCCGTCTCCAGGGCGAGGTTCACGGTGGCGGTGGCACCGGGGACGCGGTTGAGGCGCTTCTCCACGCGCGCGACGCACGACGCGCACGTCATGCCCTCGATCGCGAGGTCGATGCCGGCGGCGGTGACGCCGTCCGGCAGGCCGGCCCCGCGGGTGGCGGGGGCGCTCACAGCAACGACCGTGTGGGGGTGACGGCGTACCCGGCCTCGACCACGGCGGCGTCGACCGCTGCGGGGTCGAGGGGTGTGTCCGACGTGACCGTCACGGGGGACGAGCCGCCGGTGACCAGCTCGACGTCGACCGCGGTGACGCCGGGCAGCGCGGACAGCTCCTCGGTCACGGCGTTCACGCAGTGCCCGCACGTCATGCCGTCGACCCGGAAGGTGGTGGTGCTCATGGTGGTGCTCCTTCGACCTCGGTGGTCCGGTGCGGCGGGGGCCCGCGCGGGTGTGCGGCGGGCGGCCGGGCGACCGGTGGGGTGGGGCCGTCCGTCCTGGCAGGGGGGCGGGCGGCCGGGGGTCAGCTGCGGACGAGCCGTGCGATCGCGGCGGACGCCTCGCGCACCTTGGCGTCACCCTCCTCGGGGGACCGGCGGGCGGCGTCGACGACGCAGTGGCTCAGGTGGTCCTCGACCAGGCCGATGCCGACGGCCTGCAGGGCCTTGGTGACCGCCGCGATCTGGGTGAGGACGTCGATGCAGTACACGTCCTCGTCGACCATGCGGGCGATCCCGCGGACCTGGCCCTCCACGCGGCGCAGGCGCCGGAGGTACTCCTCCTTGGCGGGCGTGTAGCCGTGGACGGGCGCGTCGGGGGCCGCCGCGTCGTGGTGCACCGGTCCGGGTGTCGGCCCGGGTGTCGTCGCGGGTGTCGCCGTCGCAGCTGTCGTCGTCACGTGCACCTGAACACGGTACCCCCTGGGGGTATTCCCCTCCTCACCCGGTCGGTGGATCCCCGGTGCACCACCCGCCCGCGACGGCAGGGGAGAATCGGGCCATGCGGGTCTCGGCGAAGGCGGACTATGCGGTGCGGGCGTGCGCCGAGCTGGCGAGCAGGACGGGCGGCGAGTCCGTCTCCAGCGAGGTGCTGGCGGCGGGTCAGGACATCCCGACCAGCTTCCTCGAGCGGATCATGGGGGACCTGCGCCGCGGCGGGATCGTGACGAGCGTGCGCGGCCGTGCCGGCGGGTACCTGCTCGCGCGGCCGGCGCAGGAGATCACCGTCGCTGACGTCATCCGCGCCGTCGACGGCCCGCTCGTCACGGTGCGCGACGTCCGCCCGCCCGGGCTGACCTACGAGGGCTCGGCCACCGCGCTGCTCGAGGTGTGGGTCGCCCTGCGGGCGTCGGTGCGCGACGTCCTCGACGTCGTCACCCTGGCCGACGTCGTGCGCCGGGAGCTGCCGGAGTCGGTGCACCGGCTCGCCGCGCGCGAGGACTCCTGGCAGAACCCCTGAGCCGTTCGTGCAGGTCGCCGTCCACGTCCCGGGATGGCGTCTCACGATCCGGAAGGGCCTTGTAACCCGAGCACTCGGGTCGGAATTATCGGACTGGTACGGCAGCTCGTCCTGATCCGCACCATTCCGACCCCCGGCCCCGGCCGGCCTGCCCGAGGTGGTCCCCGTGCCCACGATCGTCCTGCTCGCCCTCGTCGGGCTCGCCGCGCAGCTCGTCGACGGGAGCCTGGGCATGGCCTACGGCGTCACGTCCACCACGCTGCTGCTCGCCATCGGCACCAACCCGGCGGCCGCGTCCGCGACCGTCCACCTGGCCGAGATCGGCACGACGCTCGCGTCCGGCATCTCGCACTGGAAGTTCGGCAACGTCGACTGGAAGGTCGTGCTGCGGGTCGGCGTCCCCGGCGCGGTCGGCGCGTTCGCGGGCGCGACGTTCCTGTCGAACCTCTCGACCGACGCGGCCAAGCCCGTCATGTCGCTCCTGCTGCTGGCGCTCGGCGTCTACCTGCTGGCCCGGTTCACGTTCAAGGGGCTGCGCACCGACCGCCAGCACCTGCCGCTGCGCAAGCGGTTCCTCGCGCCGCTCGGCCTCGTGGCCGGGTTCGTGGACGCGACCGGCGGGGGCGGCTGGGGCCCGGTCGGCACCCCCGCGCTGCTCGCCAGCGGGCGCCTCGAGCCGCGCAAGGTCGTCGGCTCGATCGACACCTCCGAGTTCCTCGTCGCGATCGCCGCGAGCCTCGGCTTCCTGTTCGCGCTCGGCTCCCAGGGCATCAACGCCACCTGGGTGCTCGCCCTGCTCATCGGCGGCCTCATCGCGGCGCCCCTCGCGGCGTGGCTCGTGCGCAAGGTGCCCGGCCGCGTTCTCGGGTCGGCCGTCGGCGGCGTCATCGTCCTCACCAACACCCGGACGATCCTGCGATCCGACTGGGTGGGCGTCGGTGACACCCCGACCGAGGGCGTCGTGCTCGGCGCCATCGCGCTGGTGTGGGTCGCGGCCGTCACCTGGGCCGTTCGGGCCTACCGGCAGGACCTCGCCGCCGGTCGCGGCGACGTCGCGGCCATCGCCCACGGGCCGGCTGCCACGGAGCCCGCCGCCGCCGAGCCCGCCCTCGCGGCCACCGCGGACGACGCCCCCGGTCGCTGACGTCCCCCGGCCGCGTCCGGTCGTCGGGACGCGGAGCGAGCGAGACCGGGGTCGCTTCCCTCATCGGATCCGATGACGGAGGCGACCCCGGTCTCGTGGGTACGTCGCCCCGGCCCGTGGACGGGCGTCGGCGTGCGCGCCGGGTCCGCCGGCCCGCGGCGCGTCAGCCGGCGTCGACCGCCTCGGGGGGCTGCGCCTGCGCCGCGGCCTGCGCGGCGGCGGGCAGGGCCTCCGCGACGCGGTCGAGCACGGACTCGTCGTGCGCGGCGGAGACGAACCAGGCCTCGAACGCCGACGGCGGGGCCAGGACGCCCGCGTCGAGCAGCGCGTGGAAGAACGGCGCGTACCGCCAGTGCTCGGAGGCCTGGACGTCCGCGTAGCTCCGGGCGCCGTCGGCCGCGGCCTGCTCGCCGAAGACGATGCTGAACAGGCTGCCGGCCCACTGCAGGGCGTGCGGCACGCCGGTCTCGGCCAGGGCCCGGGTGACGGCGCGGCGCAGGTGCGCCGACGCGGCGTCGACCCGTGCGTACACCTCGGCGTCCGCGAGCCGCAGCGTCGCGAGACCCGCGGCGGTCGCCACCGGGTTCCCCGACAACGTGCCCGCCTGGTACACCGGCCCGAGGGGGGCGAGCTGGTCCATGATGTCTGCCCGCCCGGCCACCGCGGCCACGGGGAGCCCGCCGCCGATGACCTTGCCGAACGTCAGCAGGTCCGGCGCCCACTGCTCGGAGGCGCCCTCCAGACCCCACCAGCCGGCGCGGCCGACGCGGAAGCCCGTGAGCACCTCGTCCTGGATCAGCACCGCGTCGTGGTGCTGCGTGATGCGGCGCAGCTCACGGTTGAAGCCGGGCAGCGGCGGCACCACGCCCATGTTGGCGGGCGCGGCCTCGGTGATGACGGCCGCGATGGACGTGCCGTGCTCGTCGAACGCGGCCTGCACGGCGTCGAGGTCGTTGTAGGGCAGCACGATCGTCTCGGCGGCGACCGCGGCCGTGACGCCGGCCGACCCCGGCAGGGCCAGCGTCGCGACGCCCGAGCCGGCCTGGGCGAGCAGCGCGTCCACGTGCCCGTGGTAGCAGCCGGCGAACTTCACGACCTTGTCGCGGCCCGTCCACGCCCGCGCCAGGCGCAGCGCGGTCATCGTCGCCTCGGTGCCGGTCGAGACCAGGCGCACGCGCTCGGCGACGGGCACCCGCTCGCGGATCTCGTCGACGAGCTCCACCTCGGTCGTCGTCGGTGCACCGAAGCCCAGGCCGCGCGCGGCGGCCTCCTGCACCGCCTCGACGACCTGCGGGTGGGCGTGCCCGACGAGCGCGGGGCCCCACGACCCGACGAGGTCCACGTAGTCGCGGCCCTCGACGTCCGTGACGAACGCGCCGCGTGCCGACCGGAGGAACCGGGGGGTGCCGCCGACCGAGCCGAACGCGCGCACGGGTGAGTTCACCCCGCCGGGGATCACCGCGGTGGCGTGCGCGAACGCCTCGGTGCTGCTGCCGGCCCACACCGGTGCCGCGGCAGGTCCCGCGACGTCGTCCTCGACCTGCGTCATCACCGCTCCTCCGCCAGCCACCCGGCCAGCTCCGTCGCCCAGTAGGTCAGGACCGCATCAGCACCCGCGCGGCGGATGCTGAGGACGGACTCCGTCACAGCGCGTCGCCGGTCGATCCATCCCCGTGCGGACGCAGCCTCGATCATGGCGTACTCGCCCGACACCTGATACGCCCAGACGGGGACTGTCGAGGACGCGGCCACGTCCGCCAGGACGTCCAGGTACGACATCGCGGGCTTCACCATGACGACGTCGGCGCCCTCGGCGATGTCGAGCGCCACCTCCAGCGCGGCCTCACGCCGGTTCGCGGGGTCCATCTGGTACGTGCGGCGGTCGCCCTCGAGCTGCGACTCCACGGCCTCGCGGAACGGCCCGTAGAACGCCGAGGCGTACTTCGCCGCGTACGCGAGGACGGCCACGTCCTGGTGACCGGCGGCGTCGAGCGCGTCGCGGACGACACCCGTCTGGCCGTCCATCATGCCGCTGAGCCCCACCAGGTGGGCGCCCGCGGACGCCTGCGCGAGGGCCATCGCGGCGTACCGCTCCAGGGTGGCGTCGTTGTCGACCACGCCGTCCGCGGTGAGCACGCCGCAGTGCCCGTGGTCGGTGAACTCGTCGAGGCAGAGGTCGGCCTGGACGACGAGCGCGTCGCCCACCTCGGCGACGACGTCGGCGATCGCCACGTTGAGGATCCCGTCGGGGTCGGTGGCGCCCGACCCCGTGGCGTCGCGGTGCGTCGGGACGCCGAACAGCATGATCCCGCCGATCCCGGCCTCGGCGGCCCGGGCGGCCTCCTGCCGCAGCGACGTCCGGGTGTGCTGCAGGACGCCCGGCATCGACGTCAGCGGGCGTGGGGCGTCCAGGCCCTCGCGGACGAAGACGGGCAGCACGAGGTCGGCGGGGTGCAGGCGGTGCTGGGCGGCGAGGCGGCGCAGCGCGGGGGTGCGGCGCAGCCGGCGGGGTCGCGCACGGCCGGGGTACGGCGTGGTCACGGGGTGTCCTCCGTGGGGGTGGGGGGAGCGGTCCCGGCGTGCGGGGGTGCCGCGCCGTCGGGGGAGCCGGGGACGGCGCCGGTGCGCGCCACGTGCGCGGTGAGCGCGTCGACCAGCCCCGTCAACGTCTGGCGGGCGGCGACGGCGTCGACGCGCAGACCGAGGCGGCGTGCCTCGTCCGCGGTGCTCGGGCCGATGACGACCACGCGCGTGGCGGGCGGCGGCGGTCCGAGGTGGTCGAGCAGCGCGCGGACGCTGCTGGCCGAGGTCAGCAGCGCCGCGTGCACGTCGCCCACCGCCCACGCACGTGCGACGGCGGGGTCGGGTGGCCCGGCCGGGACGGTGCGGTAGACGACGAGGTCGTCGACGGTCCAGCCGCCGGCCGTCAGCCCGTCGGCGAGGGTGCGTGCCGCGAGGTCACCGCGGGGGAACAGCACGCGTGGCCCGGCGTCGGCCCCGTCGCCCGGGCGGTGGGTGGCCCGGCCGGTCGCACCCTCGGCCGCGAGGAGCGCCACGACGAGGTCTGCTGCGGTCGAGCGCACGGGCGGCACCACGTCGACCCGGACCCCGAGCGCCTCCAGCGCGCGTGCGGTGCCGGGGCCGACGGCGCCCACGCGGGCGCCACCGCGCTCGACCAGTGCCGCGAGGCCGTCGTCGTGCGTCGCCGCCCGCTGCGCGAGCACCGACACCGCGGCCTGGCTCGTCACCACGAGCCACGGGTACCAGCCGGCGCCCAGGGCGAGCAGGGCGTCGTCGAGGGGCGCCAGGTCGTCGGCCGGGACCGTCCGCACCAGCGGGACGACGACCGGATCGGCGCCGACGGACGCCAGGGCGATGGCGGCCGGGCTGAACGACCCCGGTCCGGGCGGCGCGGCGTCCCCGGTCGGGGAGGTGCGGGCCGGCGGCGTCCCGCCCGGCGCGGGCGCGACGGTCGACGGCTCCGGGTCCAGCGG
>JAEWEJ010000283.1 GCA_023389455.1 Actinomycetes bacterium
GCCTGCTGCCCGGCGGCGCGGGCCGCGGCGACGCGCTCGGCGTGCGACGGCGGGTTCGCGGGGACGTCGGCGGGCCGGCGGGACTCGGCCTCGCGGCGCAGCACGGGCACGACGTCCTCGGCGAGGATGTCGATCTGCTCGAGGACCGTCTTGAGCGGCAGGCCGGCGTGGTCCATGAGGAACAGCTGGCGCTGGTAGTGGCCCACCTGCTCCCAGAAGGCGCCGTACCGGTCGATGACCTGCTGCGGGCTGCCGACGGTCAGCGGCGTCTCGCGCGTGAACTCCTCCATCGTCGGGCCGTGCCCGTAGACCGGGGCGTTGTCGAAGTACGGGCGGAACTCGTCCCACGCGTCCTGGCTGTTCTTCCGCATGAACACCTGCCCGCCGAGCCCGACGATCGCCTGGTCCGCGCGCCCGTGCCCGTGGTGCTCGTACCGCTGCCGGTAGAAGCTCACCATCTGCGCGGTGTGCTCCATGGGCCAGAAGATCGCGTTGTGCAGGAACCCGTCGCCGTAGTACGCGGCCTGCTCGGCGATCTCGGGGGAGCGGATCGACCCGTGCCACACGAAGGGCGCGACGCCGTCGAGCGGGCGCGGGGTGGAGGTGAAGCCCTGCAGCGGGGTGCGGAACCTGCCGCTCCAGTCGACGACGTCCTCCTCCCAGAGGCGACGCAGCAGCGCGTAGTTCTCGACGGCCAGCGGGATGCCCTGGCGGATGTCCTTGCCGAACCACGGGTAGACGGGCCCGGTGTTGCCGCGGCCCATCATGAGGTCCATGCGCCCGTCGGCGATGACCTGGAGCATGGCGTACTCCTCGGCCAGCCGGACCGGGTCGTTCGTGGTGATGAGGGTGGTCGCCGTGGACAGCACGATGTTCTTCGTGCGGCCCGCGAGGTAGCCGAGCATGGTCGTGGGGGACGACGGCACGAACGGCGGGTTGTGGTGCTCGCCGGTGGCGAAGACGTCGAGCCCGGCGGCGTCGGCGTGCTCGGCGATCGTGAGCATGGCGCGCACGCGCTCGGTGTCGTCGGGGGTCCGGCCGGTCGTGGGGTCCGTCGTGACGTCGCCGACGGAGAAGATCCCGAACTGCATGGTGCACCTCGCTGGTCCAGGTCGATGCGTTTGCATCGATCTGCCGATTCAACCGGGCGTCGGACCGGCCTATTCCCTCACGGGTGCGGCCGTGCCGGGCGTCGGGCCCGGGGTGGCGGCGAGGCCCGCCGGGGCCGTCGTGGTCGGCGTCGGGGAGGGCGTCGGGCCGGGGCTCACGCGCACCACCGTCGTCACCTCGACGGTGTGCGTGAGCAGCGCGTCCGTCGCACCCGGGACGCGGTCGACGGCGGTCGCCGCCACGACGAGCGCGAGCACGGCCAGCCGGACCCAGGTGCCGCGCCCCGGGGGCGTGCGGCACTCACCCGCCGACGAACGCATCGACCCTCCTGTCCTCGGAACGTTGGCGCACCGGCCGCGGCCGGCGCCGGGCCTCGAGCACCGACGCGATCTCGAGCACCGCGAGCGCCACCAGCGGCGGCACCAGCATCACCGCGCGACCCGTGGCCGAGGTGGCCCACCGCAGCGGGGCGCCCCAGCCCCGGTGCACGTCGAGCACCACCCCCTGGACGCGCTCGACGGGGGTGGCGTTCGCGTCGGGCGCGGGGTTCGCGTCGCCCTGCGTGCGCAGGTACGGCTGCAGCACCGGCGTGCCGTCCTCGCGCACCACCGGCTCCGTGCGGCCCGTGCCGTCGCCCACCTCGCGCATCGCCGGCAGGTTGTGCAGCGACACGATGCGGTGGGTCACCAGCCCGGTGGAGCCGGGCGGTTGGAACGTCACGACCAGCCCGGGCTTGAGCTCCGAGGGGTCCGTGACCGCGCGCAGCACCACGACGTCCCCGGCGAGGAACTGCGGCGCCATCGAGCCCGACGTCACGATGAGCAGCCGCTGGCCCTGGGACTGGAACCACAGCGGCGTCACGACGGACGCCAGGTAGGCCCCGACACCGACGACGACCACCGCCCACAGCGCGGCGCTGGCGGCACGGCGCCACCAGGGGCCACGCCGGCGCACCGCCGGCCGCGGCGCCCGACGGTCCGTCCGGTGACCCGGCTCCGGGGGTGCGACGGTCACGGCAGGCCTCAGTTGTTCACCGTCTGCTCGGAGTCGAACCGCAGCAGCAGCTCGGCCGACGTGCCCTGGTACCGGTTGTCCGCGTCGCGCGACATCTCGAGGCGGACGCACAGCGCGTCGGTGGCCCCGGACCCGCCCGGCAGCACGCGGTCCTCCGCGTCCTGCCCCGTGGAGGGGTCGCCGACCAGGGGTGTCGCCTCGGACGGCAGGCCGTAGGTCACGCCCGCCGGGAGCAGCCGCGCGGAGTCGCCGAGCGTCCTCGCGTCCCCGGTCGGCGCGGTGCACGCCGGTGCCTCCAGCACCTCGACGCGCAGCTGCGAGGTCAGGTCGCCCTCGCCCACGCCCTCACCGGGCGTGGACGTCGAGCGGGCGGACACGCTCACGGCGTACCGGAGCGCCAGGGAGCCCGCGTTGACGAGCGTCACGGGCGCGACCACCGTGCTTCCCGGGGCGAGCCCCTCGGCGGGCACCGGCAGCTCCGCCCCGCCGGCGTCCAGCACGACCGTGCCGGTGCTGAAGGTGCGCGTCAGCTCGTCCTCGTCGGTGAACAGCGCCGAGGTGGTGAGGGACGTGACCCCGACGGCGGCCAGCGCCAGGATCGTGCCGGTCGCCCAGACGCGTCGTCGCCGGGCGACGTCCTGCGGCGACGGCGCCGGGTCGACCATGTCCTCGAGCAGATCGTCGATCATCGTCGGTCCCCCTCAGGCTGACGGCACGGTGGCGGCGGGCCGTGGGCAGGGTCCGCCGTCATCGGTACCTGTCGGCACCCGCGGGCCGCGGCTGAAGAGGGAGCGTCGATCTTCACCCGATCGAGTGAAGCGCCTGTCCGTCGGGCGGGTGCACGGCGCTCGCCGGTGCGGGGTGCGCCCACAGGAACCCCTGGGCGCGGTCCACCTCCAGCCGGGCGAGGGTCAGCGCGGTCTGCTCGTCCTCGACGCCCTCCGCCACGACCCGCAGCCCGAAGGAGTGCGCAAGGTCGACCATCGCCTTGACGACCACCTCGGACCCCGCCCGGCCGCCCTCGCCGAGGTCGGCGACGAACAGCCGGTCGATCTTCAGCTCCGCGACGGGCAGGTCCCGCAGCTGCGAGATCGACGTGGTGCCCGTGCCGAAGTCGTCGATCGCCACGCCGACCCCCAGGCGGCTCAGGCGCTCGAGCACCGGCACGACGCGGGACGGGTCCGCGACCAGCGCCGTCTCGGTGATCTCCACCTCGAGCAGCGACGGCTCGACCTCGTGCTCGGCGAGCAGCGCCTCGATCACCTCGACGACCGTGGGGCTCACGACGTCGTGCGCCGACAGGTTCACCGCCACCGGCGCCCGCCGGCCCTCGGTGCGCCAGATCGCGAGCTGGCGCACCGACTCCTCGAGGGCGAACGCCGTGATGCGGTGGATCAGGCCCGACTGCTCCGCCAGCGGCACGAACGCCCCCGGCGCCAGCAGCCCGCGGGTCGGGTGGCGCCACCGGATCAGCGCCTCGAGCCCCACCACCCGCTGCGACGAGAGCTCGATCTTCGGCTGGTAGTGCATCTCGAGCTGCGACACCGCGCCCGGCTCGGTGCGCGCCTCCAGGGCCTGGTGCAGCTCGCCCAGGAGCACGAGGCGGGCGGGCGACGAGTCGTCCTCGTCCGGCGAGTACACGCTGACGCCGGTCCGGTGGTGCTTGGCCGCGTACATCGCGATGTCGGCGGTCCGCATGAGCGAGGACGCGTCGGCCGCGTGGTCCGGCAGGCAGGCCACGCCGATCGACGTCTCGACGTGCAGCGCGATGTCGCTGAGCTCGAACGGCCGGGTGAACAGCGCGCGCACGCGGCGGCCGAGCCGCTCGGCGTTCGCCACGCTGCGCACGTCCGGCAGCAGGATCGCGAACTCGTCGCCGCCGAGGCGCGCGACCACGTCGTCGTCGCGCAACGCCGTGCGCAGCCGCTCCGCCACCTGCTGCAGCAGCTCGTCCCCGCGGTCGTGGCCCAGGGTGTCGTTGATGTCCTTGAAGCGGTCGACGTCCAGCAGGATCAGCCCCACCCGCGCGCCCTCGTCCGCCACCTTGTCGATCGCGCGCTGCATCTGGTCGGCCAGCAGGCGGCGGTTCGGCAGGCCGGTGAGGGAGTCCAGCAGCGCGAGGCGCGCGTTCTCCAGGGCGGCCGTGCGCAGCCGCCGCGACGTCGAGTGGACGATCCGGAACAGCAGCAGCCAGAGCAGGACGAGGCTGCCGACGACCACGAGCGCGACGGTCCGTGTGGTCTCCCGCAGCGACTCCTGCGTGCCCGACCGGTCGAGCATGACCTCGGCGGCGCCGACGGCCTGGCCGGGGGCCACGCCGGGCTGCGCCGCGGGTGTGGCGGTGTCCTCCAGCAGGACCGGGACGTACACGTCGAGCACCGTGCTCTCGCCCGTCGCGGAGCCGTCGGCCCGGACGTCCGGCTGCACCGTGGCGTCCGGCGTGCCGCTGCCCATGACCCGGGCCAGCCGGTCGGCGTGCGGCAGGCCGGTGGTGGCGTCCTCCGAGGAGTACATGAGCCTGCCGTCGGCGCTCCACAGCCGCAGCTCGACCAGGTCGTCCGTGAAGGGGCGCGTGGCCGTCGTCAGCGCCGCCTGCTCCTCGGGTGACAGCACGCCCGTGACGAACGCGGTCGACGGCACCGCACCGGCCGCGTAGACCGCGACCCGCGCCGCGACGCCCGTGCCGTCGCGCAGGGCCTGGGTCCGCATCTGCGACGCGGTCACGAGCACCAGCGCCACGCCCACGAGGACCATGCCGACCAGGCTCACGACCGCGAACCTGCGCGTGGGGCTCGGACGACGGCGACCAGCGGGCACGTGCACCTCGTGACTCGGGGGACCCTCATGAGGGGAACCTCCGGACCAGGGTAGGGCGTGCGGTCGGCGGCGGCGGGAAGGTCGCTGCCGTGGCGCGGCTGCCGACGCGGTTGCCGACCCGCGGGAACGCCGGGCGCGCCGCGCGTGTTGAGCGTCACGGTGCCGCCGTGCGGGCGGCGCCGGGAGGAGCGCGACCGTGACCGACCACCGGGCCTACCCCGTGACCAAGACCGACGAGCAGTGGGCGCTGGAGCTCGACCCCCAGGAGTTCGCCGTCCTGCGCCGCGCGGGCACCGAGCGCGCGTGGACCGGTGAGCTGCTCGACGAGCACCGCGCCGGCGTGTACCGCTGCCGGGCCTGCGGCAACGAGCTGTTCCGCTCCGACACCAAGTTCGACTCGCACTGCGGGTGGCCGAGCTTCTTCTCCCCGCTCGCGGGCGACCGCGTCGAGCTGCTCACCGACCGCAGCCTCGGCATGGTCCGCACCGAGGTGCGGTGCGCGCGCTGCGGCTCGCACCTGGGTCACGTCTTCGACGACGCCCCGCAGACGCCGACGGGGGACCGGTTCTGCATGAACTCCGTCAGCCTGACGTTCGAGCCGACGTCCGGCGACGGCTCGCCCGCCGGGATCTGAGGCCCGGGCGCCCGGGTATGCCGCTGCCGCGGCGGTCCCGGGGCGCTGTTCTGGGCCACCGGCGTGACGCGACACGCCGCGACACGCCGTCGGTCGCAGGAAGTCACCGTGGACGGCGCTGAAGTGGCGGCGCGTCCGTGCCGATAATGCCGATGTGGACGAGGTCCTGACGGTTCGGCGATGGCGGCGGTACGGGGCCGACCGTCTCTACGTCACGCACGAGACCGGTGCGCCCGTGGGCTCTGTCGACCTGCAGTCCGGCGAGGTCGAGGCCGAGGGTCCGGAGCTGGAGGCCCGGGTCCGCCGTGCCGCACAGGCCTACCTGCGGTCCGACGTGCCCGAGCTCGTGCTCCCGGTGACGTCCGGGCTCGCGTCGCTCGACGTGCTGGACGGGGCCCGGGAGGGCGCCGACCACCCGCGCGGCGAGCGCGGCAGCCCCGTCGGCTCGCGGCTGGACCGGATGGTCGAGGAGGGCTGGCAGACGATCCACGAGGTGCCCCTCGGCCGCCAGGGCACCGTCGTCGAGCACCTGCTGATCGGTCCGGGCGGCATCTTCACGGTCGCCGAGCGTCGCCACCCCGGCAGCGTCGTGGTCGCCGGGGCGCGGACCATCCGCGTCGACGGGCGCCCGGTGCCGTACCTGCGCGACGCCCGCCTGGAGGCCACGCGGGTGCAGGGCCTGCTGCAGGCGGCCGGGTGCGCCGGCGCCGTCGTGCGGGCCGTGCTCGTGGTCACGGGCGAGCTGGAGCGTCCCGCGCAGGCGAGCACGCAGGACGCCCTGGTCGTCGCGCGGCACGAGGTGCCGAACGTCTTCCGCCGCCTGCCGGAGCGCCTGGACCCCGCGCGGGTGTCGGCCGTGGCGCAGGTCGCCCGGCGGCGTACCACCTGGGCGCGCTGAACGACGCGACGCGGCTGCGGGAGGATGGGGTCATGGACGACGACCCGGTGCTGCGCGTCGAGCGGGAGCTCGGGCTCTTCCTGCGTCGGGCGCGGGCCGCGTCCTCGTCGCTCGCCCGCGCCGTGCACCCCGACCTGGACGGGTCGGCCTACCTGCTGCTGTCCGCGGTGGCCCGCACGCCGGGCATCCGCACCAGCGACCTCGCCGACCTCCTCGGCGTCGGCCGCGGCACCATGTCACGGCAGGTCACGCGGCTCGAGCGGCTCGGTCTGCTCGCACGGACGGCGGACCCGCACGACTCGCGCAGCCAGCCGCTGGCGCTCACCCCCGAGGGCGAGGAGAGGTTCGCGCGTGCGCGGGCCGGGCGGCAGGAGTACGTGCGGCGCGCGCTCGCGGGCTGGCCGGAGGACGAGCTGGGCCGCCTCGCCGGGCTGCTGGGCCGCCTGAACGACGACCTGGTGCGCGAACGGCCCGCTGCCGCCCCCTGACGTCGGAGCCGGCCGCGGGCCGTGCGCGTGTCGCTCAGGACGCGGTGGCCGGCTCCTGCCGCGCGGCCTGCTGCGCAGCCAGGCGCTGCTCGACTCCCGAGGCGCGTCCCAGCGGGACCTCGCGCAGCGCGAGCACCGCGACCAGCGCCAGCAGCGCCACGGGGGCGCCGATGAGGAACAGCTCGGCCACCCCGGCGCCGAACGCGTGCTCGACGACGTGGCGCACCGGGCCGGGCAGGGTCGCCAGGTCCGGCAGCGTGGCGGCGCCGCCGCTGCCCATCGCGGCCGCGTCGAGCCCGATGCCCTGCAGCCCGTCGGCGAGCAGGTGCGAGACCCGCGCGGACAGGACCGCGCCGAGCGCCGAGACGCCGATCGCGCCGCCGAGGGTGCGGAAGAACGCGACGGTGGCGGTGCCCGCACCCATGTCGGTGATGGGCAGCGTGTTCTGCGTCGCCAGGACGAGGTTCTGCATGAGCATGCCGACGCCGGACCCGATGACGAGCATGTACAGCCCGACGAGCGTGAAGCTCGTCGACTCGTCGATCGTGCCCATGAGGCCCAGCCCTGCGGTCAGCAGCACCGCACCGGTGACCATGATCCGCTTGTAGCGGCCGCTGGCGGAGATCGCGCGGCCGGACAGCGTCGAGGCGAGGAACGTCCCGGCGACCATGGGGATGGTCAGCAGGCCCGACTCCGTGGGCGTCTTGCCGCGGGCGAGCTGCATGTACTGGCTGAGGAACACCTGGGTCCCGAACAGCGCGATGCCGACCGCGACCGAGGCGACCACGGTGAGCACGACGGTGCGGTTGCGGAACAGGTGCAGCGGGATGATCGGCTCGGCCGCGCGCTGCTCGACGAGGACGACGCCGACGGTGCCGAGCAGCGACGCCCCGACCATGACGGCGCTCTGCCAGGAGAGCCACGCGAACGACGAGCCCGCGAAGGTGATCCACAGCAGCAGCGTCGCGACGGACGCGGAGATCAGGACGACGCCGGCCCAGTCGATCCGCACCCGGCGCCGGACCACCGGCGGCAGGTGCAGCGTGCGCTGCAGCACGACGATCGCGGCCACGGCGAACGGCAGGCCGACGAAGAAGTTCCACCGC
The DNA here is from genome assembly GCA_023389455.1 of Actinomycetes bacterium. Taxonomy (GTDB): domain Bacteria; phylum Actinomycetota; class Actinomycetes; order Actinomycetales; family Cellulomonadaceae; genus Cellulomonas. The sequence continues at coordinate 8,068 of JAEWEJ010000283.1, forward strand.
CAGCCGGCCGCGTCGGTGATGACGCCGCCGAGCAGCGGCCCCCCGACCATCCCGACCGCCATGACGGCCCCCATCAGGCCCATGTACCGGCCGCGCTCGCGCGGGCTGATGATGTCGGCGATCAGCACGGTGCCCAGCGCGGTGAGGCCGCCGGCGCCGATGCCCTGCAGGGCGCGCATCCCGATGAGCACCTCCGTGGTGTGCGCCAGCCCGGCGAGCGCGGAGGACACCACCGAGACGACCAGGGCGAGCTGCACCAGCAGCTTGCGGTCGACCAGGTCGGCGAGCTTGCCCCAGACGGGGGTCGAGACCGTGGTGGTCAGGAGGGTCGCGGTGACGACCCACGTGAAGGAGGACTGGCTGCCGCCGAGGTCCGTGACGATGCGGGGCAGGGACGTCGAGACCACGCTCGTGGCGAGGATCGAGACGAACATCCCGAGGAGGATCCCGGACAAGGCCTCGAGGACCTGGCGGTGGGTCATCGGCGCGGGGGAGCCGTCCGGTCGGGGCGTCTCGACGGCGGTGCTGTCGGCAGGGGTGCGTGTGCTCACTACAGGGGTGCTCGCTTCCGGGCGCGGGGGCGGGGGGCGACCAGGCGTCGTCGGCGGTCGGGTGGTGGCCGGGCGGGTGCGTCTCCGGCACAGACAGTTGCTCGGGGCAACTCTAAGCCCGATCGTTGCTCTCGGCAACGGTTTCGCGGGTCCTCCGGGCGCGCAGGACCCACGCACCACCCGGGTGGCGCGTGCGTCCGAACGGGCCGCGCGAGGGCCCGGGGGACCGCTGCCGCAGGGTGCGACGGTGCGGTGCGCTGCGGCGGGCAGGTCCGTGCGCAGGTCAGGCGGGCGTGGCCCGGCCCCGGCGCTGGACCTTCAGGCCCTCCATGTCCTCGAGCTGCACGCCCTTCGTCTCCGGCACCTTCGTCAGCACGAAGAAGAACGAGATGAGGGCGAACGTCGCGTACATCAGGTACGGGATCGAGGCGCCGAACCGGTCCAGCATCTCCGGGAACGACAGCGTGATGAGGAAGTTCGCGACCCACTGCGCCGACGCCGCGACACCCAGCGCGGCCGCGCGGATCCGGTTGGGGAACATCTCCCCGAGCAGCACCCACACCAGCGGGCCCCACGTCGCACCGAAGAACACGACGAACGCGTTCGCGGCGACCAGGGCGATCACGCCCCACGACCCCTCGAGGCGGATCTCGTCGCCGGTCCCGACCGCCTGGGTGAACGCCAGCGCCATCGTGCCCAGCGCGACCGTCATGCCGGCCGAGCCGATGAGCAGCAGGGGCCGCCGCCCCACCTTGTCGATGAGGCCGATGGCGATGAACGTCACCAGCACGTTGGTCACGGACGTGATCGTCGAGATGAGGAACGACTGGCTCTCCTCGAAGCCGACGGCCTGCCACAGCGTCGTCGAGTAGTAGAAGATCACGTTGATCCCGACGAACTGCTGGAACACCGACAGCAGGATGCCCACCCACACCACGGGCAGGAGCCCCAGCACCGGGCCGCGCAGGCTCGCCTGGTTCGCCAGCTCACGGTCGGCGCGGATCGTGCGCTCGATCTGCGCGACGCGCTCGTCGGGGTCCTCGTCGTCACCCAGCACGTCGGCCAGGACGGCCCGCGCCTCGTCACGCCGGCCCAGCGACACCAGGTAGCGCGGCGACTCCGGGATCCGCAGCGCGAGGATGCCGTACACCGCGGCGGGCACGACGCAGACCAGGAACATCCAGCGCCACGCGTCCAGCCCGAACCACAGGTCCTGCGCCGCACCGCCCGCAGCCGTCGCCAGCAGCTGGTCGGAGAGCAGGGCGGCGAAGATGCCGAGCGTGATCGCGAGCTGCTGCAGCGACCCGAGCCGCCCGCGCAGCGCGGCGGGCGCGATCTCCGCGATGTACGCCGGCGCGATCACCGACGCGATGCCGATGCCGATGCCGGCCACGACGCGCCACAGGGCCAGGTCCCACGCCGCGAACGCGAACGCCGACAGCACGGAGGAGACGAAGAACAGGACGGCGCCCAGCACCATCACGCGCGTGCGGCCCCACCGGTCGGAGAGCCGACCGCCCAGCCAGGCGCCCAGCGCCGACCCCAGCAGGGCCACGGCGACGACGAACCCGGTGACGACGCCCGAGAGCTCGAACTCGCCCTCGACCGCGTCGACCGCGCCGTTGATGACCGAGCTGTCGAACCCGAACAGGAATCCGCCGACGGCTGCGGCCACCGCCAGGGCGATCGCCCGGCCCTTGTACTTCGACCCGCGCGCAGGCGACGCCTGCCCCGATCCCGCGTCCGTCATGGTCAGCACACCCCCGACCCCGGGCCCGTCCCGGTCAGACCCACTGTGGCCCCCGCCCGGGCGGTCCGCACGCGGGACCGCGGGGCGGTGCGGACGCCGAGCCGGACTGGTGGGCGCGCTGCCGGCGGGGGATCATGCCGCGGTGAGCACGCACGGCACAGGAGCGGACGGCACGCGCCCGGGCGGGACGGGTGCGGGCGGACGACGCCACCACCGGCCCGTCGCGATGGACCCCGCGGTGGCCGACGAGCTGCCCGGCGACCTCGACCCGACGCTGCGCGACGAGATCGCCCACACGACCGCCGGCGCGCTGGTCCGTCACGGCCGCGCGACCGAGGACCCGCAGGTCGTCGCCCGGCTCGTGGCGCTGGTCGAGACCGAGGGGCTCGACGTCGTCGCCGCGATGTGGGCGGACAGCGCGCCGGACACGCTGCCCGGGGCGCTGTGGCGGCTCTACGTGCTGCGGGAGTGGGTCAGGCGCGACCCGGCCACGGTCGCGGACCGGTACCGGCAGGGCGTCGACGCCGCGCCCGTGCACGGCGTCGTGGCCGGGGTCGTCGACGCGCCCGGCCCCGAGGACGTGCGCGCGGTCGCCGACGCCGTGCTGTCCGGCGTCTACACGGGTGACCTGGCCGTGGCGCTCGAGCGCGCGGCCTCGTTCTGCCAGGTCCTCGCCGCGGGCGCCGCGTTCGACGCCGACCACCTGGACGTCCTGGACCCCCGTGCCGCCGTGCGGCAGACCCGCGGTGCCGCGTCCCTGGTCCGCACCGCCGAGGAGCTCGCGCGGGCCGCGCAGCTGTGGCGGATCGACCGGCTGGAGTGACGTCCGCCGCGTACACTGATCGGGCGACGCCGGGTCGGTAGCCCCGGGCTCCATCATCAGCCGCTTCGAGCGGCCACGCGCCGAGAGGCGCTCCGGCCCGGCGTCGTCCTGCACACAGGGGTGCACCACGCGGAGGCCATCCGCATGAGACCTCGGTCCGTCACGAGCCCTGTTCCGCGCCCGTTACGCTGAGCAACGGCCCCATCCCGAGGCCCATCACCAGTCGACGACCCGGAGCCCTCCGTGCGCCTGCGCCTGACACCGCGCGACACCTCGTACTTCGACCTCTTCGCCGCATCGGCGTCCCACCTCGTGACGGGCGCGAACCTGCTGGCAGAGATGCTCGGAGCCGACCGCGCCACCCGCAAGGACATCAACAAGCGGATGGCGGAGGCCGAGCACGCCGCCGACGACGCGACGCACACGATCATGCGTCGCCTCAACCAGACCTTCGTCACCCCATTCGACCGGGACGACATCTACGACCTCGCGTCGAGCCTCGACGACTGCATGGACTACATGGACGAGGCGTCCGACCTCATCGTGCTCTACAAGGTCGACGAGCTCCCCGCCCGCGTCTCCGACCAGGTCCAGGTGCTGCAGCGCGCCGCCGAGCTCACGGCCGAGGCGATGCCGCGGCTGCGCTCGATGGACTCGCTGCAGGAGTACTGGGTCGAGGTCAACCGCCTCGAGAACCAGGCCGACAAGTCGCACCGCAAGCTGCTCGCGCAGATGTTCGACGAGATCGCCGACCCGATCCTGCTCATGAAGCTCAAGGAGATCGTCGAGAAGCTCGAGGACGCGGCGGACGCCTTCGAGAAGGTGGCCAACACGGTCGAGACGATCGCGCTCAAGGAGTCCTGAGCACCCGTGGAACCTGTGCTCGTCGTCTTCGTCGTCGCGCTCGCTCTCGGGTTCGACTACACGAACGGCTTCCATGACGCCGCCAACGCCATCGCCACGTCGGTCTCGACGCGTGCGCTGACGCCCCGGGCGGCGCTGATCATGGCGGCCGTCATGAACTTCGCCGGCGCGCTGCTCGGCACCGAGGTGGCCGAGACCATCGCGACGTCGATCGTCAACCTGCAGGGCGAACCACCGCACTCGGCGCTCGTGGTCGTGCTCTGCGCACTGGTGGGCGCGATCGCCTGGAACCTGGTCACGTGGTGGTTCGGCCTGCCCTCGTCGTCCACGCACGCCCTCATCGGCGGCCTGGTCGGGGCGGGACTCGCCGCCGGCTTCGGCATCTACGGCTCGGCGATCGTCGACAAGGTCGTCCTGCCGATGATCTTCTCGCCGCTCCTCGGCTTCGGCCTGGCGTTCGCCGTGATGGTCGGGCTGCTGTGGCTGATCCGCAACCGTCCCCCGACGCGCGTGAACCGCCGGTTCCGCATCGCGCAGACCGTCTCGGCCGCGGCCATGGCGCTCGGGCACGGTCTGCAGGACGCGCAGAAGACGATGGGCGTCATCTACCTGGCGCTCCTCACCGCCGGGTGGGCCGACCCCGACGAGGGCATCCCGCTGTGGGTCAAGCTCGCCGCCGCCGCCGCGATCTCGGCCGGGACGTACGCCGGTGGCTGGCGCATCATGCGCACGCTCGGCCGCAAGATCATCGAGCTCGACCCGGCGCGCGGGTTCGTCGCCGAGTCGGTCTCCGCGGTGGTGCTCTACGTCAACGCCTTCGCGCTGCACGCGCCCGTCTCGACGACGCACACCATCACGTCGGCGATCATGGGCGTCGGCGCCACCAAGCGGCTGTCGGCCGTGCGGTGGGGCGTCGCCAAGAACATCGCCGGTGCGTGGATCCTCACCATCCCGGCCGCGGCCGCCGTGGCCGCCGTCGTGTTCTGGATCCTGCACCCGATCCTGGGCTGAGTCCCCGCCCGGTCGGCGGACGGCCGAGCGCGTCAGTCGGCGGTGGCGGCGGAGCGGTGACGCTCCACCGCCACCACCCGCGCCCCGTGCGGGGTCCGGCCGCTGTGCGCGACCAGGAGCTCGGCCGGGGCGAGGAACGGGTTGTCGTGCGGCAGCTCGTCGGCGACCGCGCGGCGCGAGTGCTCCGCCAGCACGTCGAGCACCGTGGGCAGCACCGGCCGGTGCGTGCACAGCACGGCGTCACGGCGGTCCTCGAGGAGCTCGCGCACGAGTGCGCCGACGCGGGCCGGTGACTCGTCGTGCCGCTCCTCGGTCAGCCCGTCGGCCACCTGCGGCGCCACGCCGGCCGCGGTCGCGTACGGCGCCACCGTCGCCGCGCACCGCTCCCACCGGCTGGTCACGACGTGCGCGACACCGAACGCGGCGAGCACCGGCACCGTCGCGGTCGCCTGCCGCAGGCCCAGGCCCGTCAGCGGCCGGTCCTCCTCGGTGCCGCCCCACAGGCTGCGCTTGCGTGCCTGCCCGTGGCGCGCGACGACGAGGGCGCGGGTCTCCAGCCGTCCCTTGGTGTGGGCGGCGACGAGGGCGTCGAGCGGGCGGAGGTCCGCCTTGCGCGTGAGGCGCCCGGCGGCCGCCTCCACGTCGAACCACTCCCAGTGGTCGATCTCCGCACGGTCCGCGTGCGGCACCGGGGGGCGGGCGTGCAGCGGGACGTCGTCGCCGCGCCCGGCGGCCTGTGCCGCCCAGTAGTGCACGACCTTGCGCCGGCCGTCCGACAGCCGGTACTCCAGGCCCGGGAGCGGCTGGCCGAGGACCACGGCCAGGCCGGTCTCCTCCTCCACCTCGCGGACGGCGGCGACCGGCGCGACCTCCCCGGGGTCGAGCTTGCCCTTCGGCCACGACCAGTCGCGGTACCGCGGCCGGTGCACGAGCGCGACCTGCAGGCGGCCCGCGCGCACGCGCCAGACGAGCGCCCCGGCGGCCTGCACCGGCGCGACGGCGGCCGCCTTCACCGGGCGGCGCCCGGCCGCCGCCTCTGGCGGTGGATCAGCACCTCCTGCAGGTCGACGAGCGGGCCGTCGGGGCCCTGCGTGTGGCGCTCCCACTCGCCGTCGGCGCGCAGGTGCCAGGACGAGGTCCCGTCGTCCATGGTCTCGTCGAGGTACTCCACGAGCTCGGTGACCTGCGTCGGGTCCGCGACGCGCACGAGCGCCTCGACGCGACGGTCCAGGTTGCGGTGCATGAGGTCCGCCGAGCCGATGAAGACGTCCGGGCCCTCGAAGCCGTCGTCGTCCTCCGGGACGGCGTGCGCGAACGCGAAGATCCGCGAGTGCTCCAGGAAGCGCCCCAGGATCGAGCGCACCCGGATGTTCTCCGACAGGCCGGGCACGCCGGGTCGCAGCGCGCAGATGCCGCGCACGTTGATGTCGACCGGGACGCCCGCCTGCGACGCCCGGTAGAGGGCGTCGATCGTGGTCTCGTCGACCATCGAGTTGACCTTGATCTTGATCCACGCCGGCTCGCCCCGCCGGGCCGCCTGCGCCTCGCGCTCGATGCGCTCCACCAGGCCGGTGCGCACCGACCGGGGCGCGACGAGCAGCCGGTGGAACCGCGACTTGGGCGCGTAGCCCGACAGCTGGTTGAACAGGCGGGTGAGGTCCTGGCCGACGTCGGGGTCGGCCGTGAGCAGCCCCAGGTCGGTGTAGAGCCGCGCCGTCTTGGGGTGGTAGTTGCCCGTGCCGACGTGGCTGTAGCGGCGCAGCCCGTCCGCCTCCTGGCGCACCACCAGGGACAGCTTGCAGTGCGTCTTGAGCCCCACGATCCCGTAGACGACGTGCACGCCGGCCTGCTCGAGCTTGCGGGCCCACGAGATGTTGTTCTGCTCGTCGAACCGCGCCTTGATCTCGACGAGCGCGAGCACCTGCTTGCCGGCCTGCGCGGCGTCGATGAGCGCGTCGACGATGGGGGAGTCGCCCGACGTCCGGTACAGCGTCTGCTTGATGGCCAGCACGGCCGGGTCCGCGGCCGCCTGCTCGAGGAAGGTCTGCACCGACGTCGAGAACGAGTCGTACGGGTGGTGCAGCAGGATGTCGCGGGCGCGGATCGCGGCGAAGACGTTCGTCGGCGTGGCCGACTCCACCTCGGCGAGCTGGCGGTGCGTCGCCGGGACGAACCGCGGGAACTGCAGCTCCGGGCGGTCCAGGTCGGCGATGAGGTTCAGCCCCGTGTGGTCCAGGGGAGCGGGCAGCTCGTAGACGTCGTCCTCGGACATCCCCAGCTCCCGGATCAGGAGCTTGCGCACCCGGGGGCTGATGCCCTCGGCCAGCTCGAGACGCACCGGCGGGCCGAAGCGCCGGCGCAGCAGCTCCTTCTCCATCGCCTTGAGCAGGTTCTCGGCGTCGTCCTCCTCGACCTCCACGTCCTCGTTGCGCGTGATGCGGAACGTGTGGAACTCGCGGACCTCCATGCCGGGGAACAGCATGTCGAGGTGCTGGGCGATGACGTCCTCGACCGGGACGAACGACATCGGGCCGCGCTCCGGTGCGGCCGTCTGCGGCACCGGCGCCGAGGGGCGGCCCGCCGCGTCGACCGCGATGTACCGCGGCAGCAGCGGCGGCACCTTCACGCGGGCGAAGTGCTCCTTGCCGCTGGTCGGGTTCACCACGCTCACCGCGAGGTTGAGCGACAGGCCGGAGATGTAGGGGAAGGGGTGCGCCGGGTCGACCGCGAGGGGTGTGAGGACCGGGAAGATCTGCCGGCGGAAGAACTTGTGCAGGCGGTCCTGCTCCGCGTCGCCCAGGTCGTCCCACCGCACGATCGTGATGCCCTCGGCCGCCAGGGCCGGCTGCACGTCGGTCGACAGGATCCGGGCGTGGCGCTCCATGAGCGCGTGCGCCCGCTCACTGATCGCCTCGAGCACCTGGCGCGGCGACAGGCCGGACGCCGCGGTGACCGCGATGCCCGTCGCGATCCGGCGCTTGAGCCCGGCGACGCGCACCATGAAGAACTCGTCGAGGTTCGAGGCGAAGATCGCCAGGAAGCGCACCCGCTCCAGCAGCGGCAGGCTCGGGTCCTCCGCGAGCTCCAGGACGCGCTGGTTGAAGGCGAGCCAGGACAGCTCACGGTCGAGGAACCGGTCGGCGGGCAGGGCGTCGCTGGGCGCGGTCCGCGGCTCGGTCGCGGTCTCCACGTGCTCGGCGATCCGCTCGGCCAGCGCAGGATCGATCGCGGGGGCGTCCGTCATGTGCCCATCGTGGCATCGTCGCCGTGGTGCGTCGTGTCGTCGGGGCGGACCGCCGCGCCCGGGGCGGGCGGCCCGTACATCACGTCGACCGCCGTGCGGGCGAACCCCGCCCGCTCGTACGTGTGCACCGCGACGGTGTTCTCGGCCCCCGTGTAGAGGATGACGGTCCGCAGCCCGCGGTCGCGCAGGTACGTCAGCCCCAGCGTGGTCAGGGCGCGGCCCATGCCCAGCCCCTGCGCGTCGGGGTCCACGCCGACCACGTAGATCTCCCCGACCGGCTCGTCGTCGCGTCCGTCCGGGGCCTCGCCCGGGGCGTGCACCTTCGTCCACACGGAGCCCAGGAGCTGCCCGTCGCGCTCCGCCAGCAGGAAGCCCTCGGGGTCGAACCAGGGCTCGCGCTCGCGTGCCCGCAGGTCCGCCGACGTCATCCGCCCCTGCTCCGGGTGGTGAGCGAACGCCCGGGCGTTGACGCGCCGCCACGCCTCCTCGTCCTGGCCGGGCACGAACGCCCGCACCTGCACCCCCGCCGGGAGGTCGGCCGCCGCCGGCGGACGGGTCGTGACGTCCACGGCCATGCGCCACAGCTCGCGGACCACGACCATCCCCGCGGCCCGCGCGGTCGCCCGCGCCGCCGGCAGGTCGCCGTGCGCCCACACGTGCAGCCGA
>JAEWEJ010000301.1 GCA_023389455.1 Actinomycetes bacterium
CCTCGCGGCCGCCGGGCGCGAGCTGTACCTCTACCTGCCGGGCGGGATGGGGCGCAGCCGGCTCGCGGCGCGGCTCGCGGGGCGCTCGGGCCCCGGCGGCACGGCCCGCAACTGGCGCACCGTGACGACGCTCGCGGACCTGGCGGACGAGCAGGCGGACGACCCGGCCTGAGGCGCGGGTCCCTCGACCGGGGCTCACGGCCTGCGGTCAGCCGCGGGTCCGCGCCCGCGTGCCCTTCCGGATGCGCGTCGGGCGCCCGGGTGCCACCGTGGACGACCCATGGCGCACCGCGGCCCGCACGGGCTGCGGGGTGAGGCGGACGAGCGACGGGACGGTGGTGCAGGTGCGGGCGCTGACGTGGCAGGGACGCGAGAACGTGTCGGTCGAGGACGTGCCCGATCCCCGGGTCCAGGAGCCCACCGACGCGGTGATCCGCGTGACGTCGACGGCCGTGTGCGGGTCCGACCTGCACCTGTACTCGGTGCTCGGCGCGTTCCTGCAGCCCGGTGACGTGCTCGGCCACGAGGCGATGGGAGTCGTCGAGGAGGTCGGTCCCGAGGCGGGCCGGCGCCTGAAGGTCGGCGACCGCGTGGTCGTCCCCTTCGGGATCGCCTGCGGCACCTGCCACATGTGTGCGCTGGGGCTGCAGAGCCAGTGCGAGACGACGCAGGTGCACGCGACGGGCAAGGGCGCGGCCCTGTTCGGCTACACGTCGCTGTACGGCAGCGTCCCCGGCGGGCAGGCGCAGTACCTGCGGGTGCCGCAGGCGCAGTACGGCCCGGTCGTGGTCCCCGACGACGGGCGTCCCGACGAGACGTACCTCTACCTGTCCGACGTGCTGCCCACCGCCTGGCAGGCCGTCGAGTACGCCGACGTGCCACCCGGCGGGACCGTCGCGGTGGTGGGGCTCGGACCGATCGGGCAGATGGCCGCGCGCATCGCGCTGCACCGCGGCGCCGAGCGGGTGATCGGCATCGACATCGTCGCCGAGCGCCTGCTCATGGCGTCGCGCCACGGCGTGGACGTGATCGACGCCGCACGGACCGACGACGTCGTCGCGGCCGTGCGCGACCGGACCCACGGCCGGGGCGCGGACGCGGTCGTCGAGGCCGTCGGCATGGAGGCGCACGGCTCGCCCGTCGCCGCCGCGGGCCAGCGCGCCGCCGCCTTCCTGCCGGACGCCCTGGCCCGCCCCCTGATCGAGAAGGCGGCGGTCGACCGGATGGCCGCGCTGCAGACGGCCATCGGGGTGGCCAGGCGCGGCGCCACCGTGTCGGTGGTCGGGGTGTACGGCGGTGCCCTCGACCCGTTCCCGATGATGGACGTCTTCGACCGGCAGCTGTCGTTCCGGTTCGGCCAGGCGAACGTGCGCCGCTGGTCGGACGACCTGCTGCCCCTGGTCACGGACCCGGCCGACCCGCTGGGCGTGTCCGACCTGCGCACCCACCGGGTGTCGCTGGAGCAGGCCCCGCAGGCCTACGACGTCTTCCAGCGCAAGGCGGACGGCTGCATCAAGGTCGTCCTGGACCCGTTCGCGTGAGCACGCCCGGAGGCGGGCATGAGGGTCGTGGTGGTGGGGGCCAGCGGCAACGTCGGGACCGCGGTGCTCCGGCGGCTGGTGCAGGACGACACGGTGACGTCCGTCGTCGCCGTGGCCCGACGCACCCCGCGCGGCACCCCACCGCCGCCGTACGACACGGCCTCGTGGGTGGCGTGCGACATCGGTGCGCCGGGTGCCGAGGACGAGACCGTCGGTGCCCTGGTCCGTGCCGTCGCGGGTGCGGACTGCGTCGTGCACCTGGCGTGGGCCATCCAGCCCAGCCACGACCGGGCGCGGCTGCGGGCCACGAACGTGGTCGGCACGCGGCGCGTCGTGCAGGCCGCCGTGCAGGCGGGCGTGCCGCACCTCGTCGTGGCGTCGTCGGTCGGTGCCTACTCGCCCTCGCCCGGCGACGACCCGCGCGACGAGGCGTGGCCGACCGGCGGCGTGCGGACCTCGTCGTACAGCGTCGACAAGGCGGCCGTCGAGCGGCTGCTGGACCGGACGGAGGCCGCGACGTCCCTCGTCGTGGGGCGGCTGCGGCCCGCCCTCGTCTTCCAGCACGACGCGGGCCACGAGATCGCCCGGTACTTCCTCGGCCCGCTCGTCCCGCAGCGGGTCCTCGACGGCCACGTCCCCGTGCTGCCCTGGCCGCGCGGTCTGCGGCTGCAGGCCGTGCACGCCGACGACCTCGCGGACGCCGTCCGGGAGGCGGTCGTGCGGCAGGCGCGTGGCGCGTTCAACGTGGCCGCGCCCGGGGTCCTGCGCGGCCCGGACGTCGCCGCCCTCGTCGCGGACGCCCGGCTGCGCGAGGTGCCCGTGCGGCTGGCACGGGCGGCGCTGACGGTGGGCTGGCACGCCCGCGCCGTGCCGGTGGGACCCGGGTGGCTCGACATGGGGATGTCCGCCCCCGTCCTGGACACCGCACGGGCGGAGCGCGAGCTCGCCTGGCGGCCGCGGTGGTCCGCCGCGCAGGCGCTGCACCAGCTCGTGACGGGGATCGCGGAGGGTGCCGGCACGGCCAGCCCGCCGCTGCGCCCGCGCCGTGGCTGACGACGTGCGCCGTGGGCCGTCGCACGGCACGCTGTGCGCATGACGTCGACCGATGCGACCGAGGTGAGCACCGACCCCGACCGCCACGTGCTCGGCGACCCGGACGCCCCGGTCACGGTCGTCGAGTACGGCGACCTCGAGTGCCCGTACTGCCGGGACGCCGAGCCCGTCCTGCGGCAGCTGGTCGAGGAGTCGCAGGGTCGCGTGCGTCTGGTCTGGCGGCACTTCCCGCTGTTCCAGGTGCACCCGCACGCCCTGGCGGCGGCGCTCGCGGCCGAGGCCGCCGGGGCGCACGGGCGGTTCTGGGAGATGCAGCAGCTGCTGTTCGCCCACCAGGACGCGCTCGCGGACGGCGACCTGGCCCGGTACGCGGGCGAGCTCGGGCTGGAGCCGGAGGACGTCGTCGGCGCGCCCGCCGACCGTTTCGCGCGTGCCGTGCAGGCGGACTACGAGGGCGGCATCGAGCTGGACGTCCCGGGGACGCCGACCCTGCTGATCGACGGGGTGCGCTACCGCGGGCCCGTGGAGCTGGAGGCGCTGCGCCGGGTCGTCGACGCGGTGTGAGCACCGTCGCCCGCCCGGCGCGCGCGAGCGCCGGGGACGTGCGCCACGATGTGCGGGTGGACGTGACGGCCCCTGGTACCCCTGCCCGCCCGGCCCCGGACGCTGTCCCGCGGACCGCCCTGGTGACGGGCGCGGGACGCGGCATCGGCCGCGAGCTGGCTCTCGCGCTCGCACGTGACGGGTACGCGCTGGGTCTGGTCGCACGCACGCGCGAGCGCCTCGAGGAGGTCGCGGACGAGGCGCGCGCGCTCGGGGCGCCGGTCACCGTCGCGACCGCCGACCTCGTCGACGCGACGGCCGTCGCGGACGCCGTGGGGCGCGTCGAGGAAGGGCTGGCGGGTCGCGGCGGCGTCGGGCTGCTCGTGAACAACGCGGGCGTGATCGAGCGTGCCGAGCTGCCGTTCGCGCAGGACGACGTCGAGGACGTGTGGCGGGTCGTCGAGACGAACGTCCGCGGTCCGCTGCTGGTGACGCACGCCGTGCTCCCGGCGATGCTCGCGCGCGGCGGCGGGCGTGTGCTCAACATGAACTCGGGCTCGGGGCACCGGGCGATGGACACCTACACCGGCTACGCCATCAGCAAGGGGGCGCTCGCGCGGTTCACCACGCAGCTGCACCGGCAGCACGCGGCCGCGGGGTTGCGCGTCCTCGACCTCGCACCCGGCGTCGTCGCCACGGACATGACGGCGGCGATGCCCGTGCACACCGGGCGCACGGACTGGACGTCCCCGCAGGAGGTCGCCGCGCTGGTGCTGGCGTTCGCGGCGGGTGAGCTCGACGTGCTGTCCGGGCGCTTCGTCCGCGCGGGGGCCGACACGGTCGCGTCCCTGCTGGCGCACGCCGGGCAGATCGTGGCGTCCGACGCGCGCACGCTGCGGCTGGCGACCTGGGGGCCGGACGACCCGGTGGCCTGAGGGGCCGGCCGCGACGCGTCAGGTCGTGGTCCGCCACGGCAGGTCCGGGAGCGTGGGGGGCAGCCGGGGCGGCGTGCACAGCGGCAGGCGCTCGCCGAGCCAGCGCAGCAGGACGGAGCCCGCCACCGCGGCGACCAGCGACCCCGCGAGCACGCCGATCTTCGCCTGCTCGAGCAGCACGGGGTCGTCGAACGCGAGCTGGGCGATGAACAGCGAGATCGTGAAGCCGATCCCCGCCAGCACGGCGCCGCCGAGCAGGTGCCCCCACCGCACGAGCCCCGGCAGGTCCCCGAGGCCCAGACGCAGCGCGAGCGTCGCCGCGCCGGTGATGCCGACGGCGTTGCCGACGACGAGGGCGACCGCGATGCCGATCGTCAGTCGGGAGCCGAACGCCACCTCGAGCGTCGCCGGGTCCAGACGCACGCCGGCGTTGGCGAGCCCGAACAGCGGGACCACGACGTACGCGCTCCACGGGTGCAGCGCGCGCTGGAGGCGGTCGCCCGTCGGGACGGCGGCGCGCCCGGCGACCTCGGTCGCGTGCTCCCGGTCGGCGCCGCCCTCGGAGAGGAACCGGCGGGCGTGCGCGGCCACCTCGGCCCGGCGCCGCTCGTGGGGCAGCGACGTGGGGACCAGGAGCCCGACGAGGACGCCCGCGATGGTGGCGTGCACCCCGGAGGCCAGCACGGCGACCCACAGCGCGAGCCCGACGGCGACGTAGGGCATCAGGCGCCAGACCCCCCGCCGACGCAGCACGAGGAGCGCGCCGACGAGCACGGCGGCGACCGCCAGGGCTCGCACGTCGACGTCGTCGGTGTAGAACACGGCCATCGCGAGGATCGCGCCGATGTCGTCGACGATCGCCAGGGTCAGCAGGAAGAGGCGCAGCCGGTCCGGGCAGCGTGGTCCGAACAGCGCCAGCACACCGACGAGGAACGCGGTGTCGGTGGACATGACGACGCCCCACCCGGCGGCCTCGGGAGTGCCGGCGTTGAACGCCAGGAACACCAGGACCGGCACCACCAGGCCTCCGAGGGCCCCGAGGGCCGGGACCGCGACCGCGCGCGGGTCGCGCAGCTCGCCCCGGGTGGCCTCACGGTTGATCTCGAGCCCGACGACCGCGAAGAACACCGCCATCGCGAAGTCGTTGACCCAGTGCTGCAGGTCGAGCTCGAGGGCGGCGTCGCCGACGAACACCCCCGCGGGGGTGTGCCACAGCGCCGTGTAGGTCTCGCGCCAGGGGGAGTTGGCCCACACCAGCGCGGCGACCGTCGCCGCCAGCAGGACGACCGCGCTCCCGGCCTCGGTGGCCAGGAAGGTGCGCAGCGCAGGGGCCACCGTGGCCACGCGCTGCGCCTTGCGCTGCCGCACCCGCTCGCGCAGCGCGGGGCGGCGCTCGGTGGCCGTCAGCGTCGTCGTCCGTCGGGGGACACGCCCGGAGGGCGGGCCGGCAGGCTCACCGTGCGGGAGAGCTGACGTCGGTCGGCACGTGGTCGCCGTGCCCGGCCGCGCGGAGCGCCGCGCGCAGCCGCTCGGCGGCCGCGTCGAGGTCGGCCGCCGGGACGTCGCTGCGGGCGTTGGCGAAGGACAGGCTCGACTCGTCCCACGCGGGCAGCACGTGCAGGTGCAGGTGCGGGATCTCGAAGCCGGCGACGAGCAGCGCCGCACGCGGGGCGCCCCAGGCGGCACGCTGTGCCCGGCCCACGGTCGCGGCGACGGACGTCAGGTGCGCCAGCAGGTCGTCCGGCGCGTCGGTGAGCTGCTCGACCTCGGCGCGCGGGATCACCAGGGCGTGGCCGTCGGTGATCGGCGCGATCGTGAGCAGCACGACCGCGCGGTCGTCGGCCCAGACGAAGCGTCCGGGGATCTCGCCGTCGATGATGCGGGTGAACAGCGTCGGCATGGTGCCCAGGCTAGCGGCTGAGCGGACCGCGGCGCTTCGAAACGTTTAGCCACGGAAGGGCGTCTTGTCCTCGTCCCTCCGGGCGCCTAGGAATCGTCTGGTGCACCCGCGAACCGTCACCGCGTCCACCCGTCCGAAGCCCGCCCGCGTGGGGCCCGCCGCACTGGCGCTCCTCACGGCCGGCCTCCTGGCCGCCTGCTCGGCCGGCACCGAGCCGCAGGGCGCCGCGCCCGCCCAGGCCGGCGATCCCGCCCAGGCCGAGAGCCCCACGATGCTGCAGAGCGCTCCGGTCACCCTGAGCGAGGCCGCACCCCCGGAGTGCCTCTCGGACGGCGTCGCGTACGCCCAGGTCGGGCAGGACCTCGCCGCCCGCGGCGTCGCCTGGGCCGGGGCGGGGGAGCGGGGCGTGCTGCTCGCCCCCCAGGTCGGTGGCGACGTGTGCCAGTGGGCCGACGAGCTGACCCGCCTCGCCGGGGCGGGCTACCTCGTCGCGACCTACGAGTGGGGTGCGGCCGGGGAGGTCGGCTTCCAGTCCGCGCTCGACGTGCTGCACGCCACCGGCGCGCAGCAGGTCGCCTTCGTCGGTGCCTCCGCGGGCGGCACGCTGGCCGCCGGCCTGGCGGACGACCTGGGTGCCGTGGCCGTCGTCGCCCTCAGCCCGCCCGCGCAGTACGGCGAGGTCGACGCGCGCGCCGAGGCCAGCACGTTCACCGGCCCGCTGCAGGTCTTCTCGTCCACCGACGACCCGCAGGTCCCCGCGGCCGACAGCGCGCTCGTGGTGCGCAACGACAAGACCTCGATCGTCACCGAGGTGTCCGGGACCGCCCACGGCATCGAGTTCATGGCACCCGACGGCGTCCACGCCGACCACGTGCGCACCACGATCGACGACGCGCTGACGCAGGGCTTCGGCACGGGCTGAGCCCGCCGGGCGCCCCGCGGCCACGGGGGCGCAGGGTCCCGCACCGCGTGCACCTGCACCGCACCTGCCGCCTGCACCCGATGGCACGACGGCCGCGCCGGAGGACCGGCGCGGCCGTCGCCACGTCACAGGTAGCGCAGCGGGTCGAACTCCTCGAGGGGGATGATCCGCAGCCGCGGGAGCTGCACGTTGAACGCCGCGACGTCCGTCTCGAGGTCGAAGGTCTGCAGCCCGCGCGCCGTCAGGCTCGCCAGCGACTGGCTCGTGAACTCGCGGAACGCGAGCAGGCCCACCCGGCGCTCGCCGTCGACCAGCTGCGCGAGCTCGGGGGCGAAGTCGCCGTCGTGGCTGGCGAGCATCACGTCGCCGTCCCGGTCGGCGATCGCGTCCAGGGTCCGCTTGATGCCGATGTCGACGACCTTCTCGTACGACTCGCCGGACAGCGGGATCGGCACGAACCCGATCGCGGTCAGCGCCTGCACGAACGACATGGGCAGCGTGCCGTTCGAGGCGTTGAGGAAGAACAGGGCCTTGACCGGCCGGCCCCACTGCTGCTGCGCGAAGCTCAGCACGCGCTCCCAGCGCGGCCGCTGCTCCGGCGTGGGCCGCCCGCCCAGGATCGAGGAGCCGAGCGTGGCGTCGATGTTCTCGCCGTCCACCAGCAGGTACGTCGTCGCCGTGTCGTCCATCGCCCCAGGGTAGACGGGAGTCGGCGGGGTGGTGGCCGCGGGGGGTGACATGATGCGTCAGGTCGAGGTGCGGTCGCGGAGGCCGGCGGCACCGACTCGAGGGGTGGACCGTTGACGACCGATGATCGCGAACCGGTCCCCGACGCCGGGACCGCCGCGGGGCCGCACGACGTGCGGGCGTCCGTCGACGCGTGGGAGGCGCTGTTCCGCGCCCAGGTCGCGCTCGTGCGACGGTTCGCCCGGGACGACGTGTGGGGCGGCATGAGCATGCGTGAGTACGACGTGCTGCACACCCTGTCACGGGCGCCCGGGCGGGCGCTGCGCCTGCGCGAGCTGGCGTCGTCGAGCCTGCTGACGCAGCCCAGCCTGTCCCGGATGGTCGACCGTCTCGAGGCCGACGGGCTGGTGCGCAGCGCGCCCGTCGAGGGCGACCGGCGCGGACGGGCCGTGCACCTGACGGACGCGGGCCTGCGTCGCCAGCGGGAGATCGGCCGACGTCACGCCCGATCGATCGACGCGCTCGTCGGTGGGGCGCTCGGGCGCGAGGACCTGGCGACGCTCGAGCGGCTGTGCAACCGCCTGCGCCTCGCCCAGCAGGACCTGCCCGATCCCGGGCGCGTGACCTCGGACGCCGCCGCCGACGACTGACGTGCGCACGGGGACCTCCGGCCCACGACACGCGCGCCTCCCGCAGCCACGATGGAGGACCGGAGGGCGCGAGGTCCACCGGTCGGAGGCGAAGGAGGGGGTCTGATGCGCATCCTGCTGGCAGTGGCGTCGCGCCACCAGGGCACGTGGGAGATCGGCGACGTCATGGCGCAGCGCCTGCGTGCCCGCGGCCACGAGGTCGAGCTGCAGGCCCCCGAGGACGTGGCGAGCGTCACGCCCTACGACGCGGTCGTGCTGGGGTCGGCGGTCTACACCGCCCACTGGCTGCCTGCGGCCCGCGAGCTGGCCGACCGGTGCGCGGAGGACCTGCGGGAGCGGCCGGTGTGGACGTTCTCGTCCGGTCTGGCGACGCAGCCCGCGAACTCCGCGAACTCGCCGCTGGAGATCGCCGCGCTGCGGCAGCGGATCGGGTCGCGTGCGCACCGGAGCTTCCGGGGACGGCTGGACCGGTCGGTGCTGACCTTCACCGAGCGCGCGATCATCGCCGGCGGTCGGGCGCGCGAGGGGGACCACCGGGACATGACGGCGGTCGCGGCGTGGGCCGACGAGATCGCCGACGCCCTGGCCGGGTCGCCGGCGTCGGCGCGCACGTCGGTGGGCGCCTGCCGGGGGTGAGCGCGCGGCCGTCCGGTCAGGGCACGCGCAGCACGCGGTCGCGGACCCGCCGCAGGCTGCGGAGCTCGGCCGCCACGGCGGCCATCGTCGGGCGCTGGGCAGGGTCCGAGCGGGTCATGGCCCGCAGCAGGGCGGCGAAGTCGCGGTCGACGTCCTCGCTGATCTGCGGTCCGTGCAGCAGCCGGGCGAGCGACGCCGTGAGCGGGTCGCCCGGGTAGGCGCGCCGCCCGGTGAGGCACTCGAGGAGCACCAGACCCAGCGAGTACATGTCGCTGGCCGGGCCCACGGGGCCACCGAGCGCCTGCTCCGGGCTCTGGTAGCTCGCCGTCGCCCGGTCGTCCGCGTGGTGCCCCGTGTCGGACGCCGCGATGCCGAAGTCGGCCAGCACGACCGGGAGCACCGGGGCGTCGCGACGGCCCGACGCCGGCGCGTGGTCGGCGACGAGCACGTTCGACGGCTTGACGTCGCGGTGCACCACGCCGGCCCGGTGGGCGTGGGCCAGGCCCTGAGCGAGCTGGAGTCCCACGTCGGCCGTCGTCGCGGCGTCCAGCGGCCCGTCGGCCACGACCTCGCGCAGGGTGCGGCCCTCGACGAGCTCCATGACGAGGAAGGCGACCGGACCGACCGCCGGCATCACGTCGGCGCCGACGTCCAGGAGCGCGACCAGCGTCGGGTGCGACAGCTCCGCCAGCACCCGGGCCTCCTCGGCGTACCGCCGCACCTGCTGAGGGCTGGCGTCGTGGAGGCGGAAGAGCTTGATCGCGACCGGCCGGTCGAGCCGGGTGTCCACCGCCCGGTAGACCTGGGCCGAACCGCCGGCTCCGAGGCGTCCGCCGAGGACGTAGCGGCGCGCGAGCTCGGGGGCCGCGTGCCTGCCGGCACGCGTCACTGGTCGCTCATCGCTCTGGCTCCGGATCCCTCGGCACGTGGCGCTCCGCTTGTCGCGCCAGGACGACGGTAGAGCGGTACCCGGGCGCCCGCACCCGGAGGCCACGACCGGGTGACCGGTCCGCCGGGGCCGCCGGGCGAGGCCGCGCGATGTCGTGACAACGTGTCGTGACAACGTCACGTCGTCGTGCAGCCCGCTCGGGCGCCGCGCTGCCGGGGGCCGGTGCGATGATCGGTCGCGTGCCTCCCGTGACGCCTCCCACGACCGACCTGCCCGCCGTGCCGCCGGCCGACGCGGCCGCGCTGGCGCCCTACGACGCGGTCCTGCTCTTCTCCTTCGGCGGCCCCGACGGGCCCGACGACGTCCTGCCGTTCCTGCGCAACGTCACGGCCGGCAAGAACATCCCCGACGAGCGCCTGGCCGAGGTGGCCGAGCACTACCACCACTTCGGCGGGCGCAGCCCCATCAACGAGCAGAACCTCGCGCTGCGTGCGGCGCTCGAGGACGAGCTGCGTCGCCGTGGCCTCGACGTCCCGGTCCTGTGGGGCAACCGCAACTGGGCCCCGTACACGCGTGACGCGCTGGCGCAGGCCCGGGCCGTCGGCGCCGGCCGGGTCGTCGCGCTGGTGACGTCCGCGTACTCGTCGTACTCCGGCTGCCGGCAGTACCGCGAGAACCTCTGGACCAGCCTCGAGGAGCTCGGCGACGGCGACGGTCCCGCCCTGGTCGTCGACAAGGTGCGCTCGTACTTCAACCACCCGGGCTTCGTGCAGGCGAACGTCGACGCGGTCGTCGAGGCGTATGCCGCGGTCGACCCGGGCGCCGCCTGGCCCCGGCTGGTCTTCGTCACGCACTCCATCCCGGACACCATGGAGGAGGCGTCGACCGTGGCCGGCGCGTCCTACCGTGAGCAGCACCTGGACGTCGCACGGACCGTCGCGGCCGCCGCCGCCGAGCGGCTCGGACGCCCCCTGGAGTGGGACCTCGCGTACTGCTCGCGGTCCGGCCCGCCCAGCCAGCCGTGGCTCGAGCCCGACGTCAACGACCACCTGGCCGTCCTGGCCGCGGCGGGCACGACGTCCGTGGTGCTCTCTCCCGTCGGGTTCGTGTCGGACCACATGGAGGTGGCCTTCGACCTCGACACCGAGGCGCTCGAGACCGCGCGCGAGCTGGGCATGACGGCCGTGCGCGCGGACTCCGTCGGGGTGCGCGAGCCCTTCGTCCGCGGGCTGGTCGACCTGCTGCTCGAGCGTGCGGCGATCGCCCGCGCCGACGACGCGGGCGTCCCGCGTCCCACGGAGGCCACCGTGGGAGGGCTGCCCCCGTTCCGCTCGGTCTGCGCACCCGGGTGCTGCCGCATGCGCGCCGGCGAGGACTCCGGCCGCCCCGCGGCCTGCTCCACCGACCCCTGGTCCTGACGTCGCCCGCGCGACCACCCGCACCCCAGCCCACGGAGGCATCCCTGTGACCACGCACCCGACCGCCCCCGCGACCGAGGCGCTGAACTCGACGATCCGCTACACGATGTGGTCGGTCTTCGCCGCCGACGGGCCGCTGCCCGCCGACGACGGGGCCCGGGCGGCGGTCGTCGCCGACGCCGAGCGTGCGGTGGGCGCGGACGACGGTCTGGTCGTGCGCGGCTGGTACGACGTGGCCGGGCTCCGTGCCGACGCCGACCTCATGGTGTGGTGGCACGCCGAGACGGTCGAGCAGGTGCAGGGTGCGTACCACCGGCTGCGGGCGAGCTCGCTCGGCGCGCACCTGACCCCCGTGTGGTCGGTCGTCGGGCTGCACCGGCCGGCGGAGTTCAACCGGGCGCACGTGCCGGCGTTCCTCGCGGGGGAGCCCGCGGGCGACTACCTGTGCGTGTACCCGTTCGTGCGCTCCTACGAGTGGTACGTCCTGCCCGAGGACGAGCGCCGGCGGATGCTCCACGAGCACGGCGCGGCGGCGCGCGACTACGCCGACGTGCGCGCGAACACCGTCTCGTCCTTCGCGCTGGGCGACTACGAGTGGCTCCTGGCGTTCGAGGCGCCCGAGCTGCACCGGATCGTCGACCTCATGCGTGACCTGCGGGCGACGCAGGCCCGGCTGCACGTGCGCGAGGAGGTGCCGTTCTACACCGGCCCGCGCGTGGCGCTCGGGGACTGGGCCGACCGGCTGCCGCGCGCCTGACCCCGCAGGTCCCGGCCGCTGCACCCGGCCGGGCGCAGGTGCGATGATCGAGCATGCGCGACGACGGGGACGAGCAGCAGGGCGACGACCGCGAGGCGCCCCTGCAGGACCGGTGGCTGCACGGGACCTGGCGGGTGGCCCGGGTCGACGGTGCCGACCTGGCGGACGGGCTGCAGGGCCCGCCCTGGCTGACCTTCGACGGTGACGGCCAGGTGTTCGGCTACGCCGGCGTCAACCGGGTGCGCGGCACCTGGCGCCTGGAGGGCACGCGGCTGGCGTTCGGGCCGTTCGTGGCGACGCTCATGGCCGGGCCGCCGGACGCCACCGCGACCGAGCGCGCCGTGCTCGGTCTGCTCGAGGACGGCGGGTCCGTGACGCGCGACGGTGACGTGGTCACGCTGCAGACGCCCGGCGGACGCGTGGGCGAGATCGTCCGGAGCCCGGGGGAGCCGGGCGACGGGCCGCGGGCGGACGACGGGCGCGGCGTCCCGCGCTGAGCCCGCGCGCTGGGAGCCCGCGCGGTGGGAGCCTGCGCGTGGGGAGCCTGCGCGTGGGGAGCCCGCGCGGTGGTCCGCGGGTGTGGGTCGCCCGGCAGGGAGGCCACCGGGCAGAGGTGTCCGCCGGAGCCTGGGAGCGGGCGTCGGCCGGCGCCCGGGCCGCGGGCCCGCCCGGGCGCCGGGCCGGCAGGGGTACAGCCCGCGGATCAGGTGGGCCTCGGCGACCCGTCGCACACCGATCGTCATCGCCGCCTCGCGCAGCGTGATCGACTCCGCGCGGGCGACCGCGGCCACGGACTCGTGGCTCGCGAGCATCCGGTGCTCCAGGCGCTCGGCGATCTCGCCCTCGGTCCACCAGTACGCCTGGTTCGCCTGCACCCACTCGAAGTAGCTGACGACGACGCCACCGGCGTTGGCCAGGATGTCGGGGACGACGACCACGCCCCGTTCCGCGAGCACCCGGTCGCCCTCGGTCGTGGTCGGGCCGTTCGCGCCCTCGACCACCCAGCGCGCCTTGACGCGGGCGGCCGACTCGGCGTCGAGGACGCCCTCCACCGCCGCGGGGACCAGCAGGTCGACGTCGAGCGCGAGCAGCTCGGTGTTGGTGACCGGGTCGCTGTCGGTGAAGCCGGCGACCGTGCCGGTGCGTGCCACGTGCTCCAGGAGCGCCGGCACGTCCAGGCCGTCGGCCCGTCGCACCCCGCCGTGCTCGTCGCTGACCGCGACGACACGCGACCCCGCCTCGTGCAGCAGCCGCGCGGCGTGCGAGCCCACCTTGCCGAAGCCCTGGACCGCGGCCGAGACCTCGGACAGCTCGACCCCGTCGGCCCGCAGCGCCGCGCGGGCGGTGTGCACGACGCCCTGCGACGTCGCCGTGGGCCGCCCCAGCGACCCCCCGACCGTGAGCGGCTTGCCGGTGGTGACGGCCGGGATCGTGTAGCCGTGGTTGACGGAGTAGGTGTCCATCACCCACGCCATGGTCTGCTCGTCCGTACCGATGTCGGGGGCCATGATGTCCCGCTCGGGCCCGATGATCGGCATGATCTCGCTCGTGTAGCGACGGGTCACGCGTTCCAGCTCCGGGCGGGAGTGCGCGTGCGGGTCGATCGTCACGCCGCCCTTGCCGCCGCCGTAAGGCACGTCGACGACGGCGCACTTCCAGGTCATCCACATCGCCAGCGCCCGGACCTCGTCGAGGTCGACGCCGGGGGCGTAGCGCAGCCCGCCCTTGGCCGGCCCGCGGGAGATGTTGTGCTGCACCCGGTAGCCGGTGCAGACCTGGACGCGGCCGTCGTCGCGGCGCAGCGGGACCGCGACGCGCATCTCACGGCGTGGCGTCGCCAGGACCTCGTGCAGGCCGGCGTCGTAGCCGAGGATCTCGACGGCGCGCGCGAGCTGGTGCTGCGCCGTGGCCAGCGGGGCGTCGCCGACCGCGGCCCCGGCGGCGCCCGGGTCGGTCCGGGCGTCGCCGCCCGCGTCGGTGCGGACGACGGAGCCGCTGCTGGTCGAGGGAGGAAGGGTGTGGCCCATGCCTCACCCTGGCACGTCGCGCCGCGCCTGACCCGTCAGCAGAGCCGGGTGTCGGTGACCCAGCGCGCGATGCTGCCGCCCAGGTGGCGGCTGTGGCGTGCCGGGACGAGCACGCACATCCCGTGCGACCCGTCGGAGTGCACGGGGGCGACGAACAGGTCCCCGTGGCGGCAGTTGATGACCCGCGCGGTCCACGGCGACGGGAACGACACGTAGTGGGACGCGAGGTACGCGCACCACGAGTCCTCGTCCTCGACCGTCGGGAGGTCCCGGGCGTCGCCCACGACGGCGCGCGGGGCGGCGTCGTGCCGTGCGCTGCCGTCCGTGGCGTCGTCGCGCCCGCCGAGGGCGGTGGCCGTGGCAGGCAGGGCGACCGCCAGGACCACGAGCAGGACGATCGCAGCAGCGGCCCGGCGCGTCCGGCGGGACTCGACGGCCAGGGCGTGACGGTGCCGGCCGCGCGGGCGCAGGGACTCGGCGTCGACTGCGGTGCGGCGCACGGGGTCTCCTCTCGCCCGCTGCCCGGCGGGGGTGCGACGCCGCACCCCGTCGTGCGGCGTCGCGACCACCTTGGCGGGCGGCCGGAGGTCTGTCAAGACGAGGAGAAACTCTGGTCAGCCGCCGAGATGACAGCCGCGGAGCGCCGAGCCGCCGTGGCCTCAGGCCGAGGCGCGCACCACCAGCTCGGGTGCGAAGATCAGCGGCTCGCCGGCGGGGGACCCGTGCAGCTGGGCGAGCAGGCGTGCGCCGGCCGCGCGGGCCATCGCGACGACGGGCTGGATCACGCTCGTGAGCGGCGGGGTGGTCGACGCGGCGACCCCGAGGTTGTCGTACCCGACGACGGCCACGTCGCCCGGCACGTCACGCCCGAGCTCCGCCAGCACGCCCAGCGCGCCGGTCGCCATGAGGTCGGAGGCGATGAAGATGCCGTCGACGTCGGGGTAGCGGGTCAGCAGCTCACGGGCGGCGCGAGCCCCCGACGCGATCGTGAAGTCGCCGTGGACGACGGCCGACTGGTCGAGGTCGGAGGCCGCCATCGCGGTGCGCCAGCCGGCCAGACGGTCGATGCCGGCGGACATGTCCTGCGGGCCGGCGATGGTCGCGATGCGGGAGCAGCCGCGGTCGATGAGGTGCTGGGTCGCGATGCGGCCGCCCTCGGTGTTGTCCGTGTCGACGTACTGGACGTCCTCGTCCGGGGCGGACAGCGGACGGCCCACGAAGACGTTGGGCACCCGCGAGGCGAGCAGCGCGCGGTCGAGGGCGTCGTCACGGTGGTGGGAGACCACGATCGCGCCGTCGACGTGCCCGTTGCGCAGGTAGCGGATGGTCCGTTCGCTCTCGCCCGGGCGAGCGATGACGAGCACGACCTGGATGTCGGAGTCGGCGAGCGAGGTGCTCAGGCCGTTGAGCGTGCCGGCGAAGAACGGGTCCGAGAGCACCCGCTCGTCGGGCTCCGGCACGACGAGCGCGATGGAGTCGGTGCGACGCGTCACGAGCGAGCGTGCGGCGCGGTTGGGGGTGTACCCGAGGTCCGCCACGGCGGCCTCGACAGCCGACAACGCCTCGGGGGAGACGCGCAGCCCTCCGTTGATCGCCCGCGACGCGGTGGAGCGGGACACGCCCGCGCGCTCGGCGACCTGCTCGAGCGTCGGCGCGGCCGGACGCAGCGAGTCGGTGTGCGTGGAGAAGTTGTCGACCACCATTGGTCATCCCCTCTGAGGCTGCACGTGGGTGCGCAGCGTGATGGTTCGTGGTGACGTGGTCGTTGCCCGCACGAGGCGAGATTACCTGCGAATCTGCCTCGGGTCCTGGGCGGGCGGCCGCGGTCGGGCCGCCCGCCCAGGGTCACGTCGAGCGGGTCAGCCCTTGACGGCCCCCGCCATGATCCCGGCGACCAGCTGCCTGCCGGCGACCACGAACAGCAGCAGCAGCGGGATGGTCGACAGCACGACGCCGGTCATGATCAGCGACATGTCCTTGAAGTAGGACGCCTGCAGGAGCTGCAGGGCGACCGGCAGTGTCGGGTTGGTCGAGCCGAGGACGATGAACGGCCAGAAGAAGCTCGTCCAGGACCCGACGAACGCGAACAGCCCGAGCATGACGGCGGCCGGACGTGCCGCCGGCAGGGCGATGTTCCAGAACGTGCGGAACATCGAGGCGCCGTCGACGCGCGCCGCCTCGATCAGCTCGTACGGGAGTGCCGACTCGAGGTACTGCGTCATCCAGAAGACGCCGAACGCCGTGACCAGACCGGGCACGATGACGGCGACGAGCTTCCCGAGCCAGCCGAGCTCCGCCATGATGATGAACAGCGGGACGATGCCGAGCTGCGTCGGGACGGCCGTCGTCGCGATGACGAACAGCAGCAGCCCGTTGCGGCCACGGAAGCGCAGCTTGGCGAAGGAGAACCCGGCGAGCGTCGAGAAGAGCACCACCGACACCGCGGTCGTGGTCGACACGATCAGCGAGTTGGTGAGGGCCTTCCAGAAGTTGATGTCCGCCGACAGCACCTGGCTGGCGTTGGACAGGAAGTTGCCCTGCGGGATCAGCGACGGGATCGGGTTCTGCGAGATCGTCGCCGAGTCCGAGCTGGCCAGCAGGAACGCGTAGTACAGCGGCAGGATCGACGCGGCGATCGCGCAGGTGAGGAACAGGTACGTGACCCACCCCGGCCGACGCTCCGAGCCGTAGCCGCGCGACCGCTTCGCGAACCGCGCGGCAGACGCACCGGCGGTCTGCTGGATGTAGGGGACCGAGGGCGCGCTCATCGCTTGACCTTCTTCCGTGCCTGCTTCGGCGTCGAGTCGGACGCGATCCGTCGGGTCAGCCAGAAGTTCAGCATGCCGACCGCGAGGATGATGAGGAACAGCACCCAGGCCACGGCTGCCGCCCGACCGAAGCTCTTGAGGTTGCCGAACCCGAGCTCGTAGATGTACATGGTGACCGTCATCCACTGCCGGCTCGGGCCACCCTGACCCAGCTGGTCGAACAGACGCGGCTCGTCGAAGATCTGCAGGCCACCGATCGTCGACGTGATGACGACGAAGATGATGGTCGGGCGGATCTGCGGGATGGTGATCGAGAAGAACTGCCGCAGGCGGCCGGCGCCGTCGATGACCGCGGCCTCGTAGAGGTCACGGGGCACGGCCTGCATCGCGGCGAGCAGGATGAGTGTGTTGTAGCCGGTCCACCGGAAGTTGACCATGCTGGCGATCGCCGCGTGCGACGGCAGGACCGAGCCGTGCCACTTGACCGGCTCGATGCCGATCGTGCCGAGGACCGTGTTGACGAGGCCCGCCTGGTCGGCGAAGAGCTTGCCGAAGATCAGGGAGACGGCCACGGGGGCGACCACGTACGGCACCAGGACACCCATGCGCCAGAACGTCCGCGCGCGCAGGTTCGCGTCGAGCATCGCCGCGAGGACGACCGCGACCATGAGCTGGGGGACCGTGGACAGCAGGAAGATGCTGAAGGTGTTGCGCAGCGCCTTCCAGAAGTTCGGCTCCTGGAAGACGGTCGCGAAGTTCGCGAAGCCGACGAAGTCTCCCTGACCGCCGAGCAGGTGCCAGTCGTAGAGCGACACGTAGGCGGTGTACGCCAGCGGGAAGAGTCCCGTCAGGGCGAACAGCAGGAAGAACGGCGAGATGTACAGGTAGGGCGAGACCTTGACGTCCCAACGGCTGAGCTTCTGGCTGAAGCCGAGGCGGCGCGGGGTCCGTGGGGAGTCGGGCAGCTGGCGCCCTGCGCGCTGCTGCGTGGTCGACGTGGCCATGGGTGGGTCCTCCGGAGGTGGGGGCGACGCGGGCGAGGCCGGGCCGGTGGCGGTCGCCACCGACCCGGCCTCGTGCGGTCAGGTCAGGTCAGCCGAGACCCTGGACGACCTGGGTGAAGCCGTCCCACTGCGCTGCCGGGTCGGCGCCGTTGACGTCCACCTCGATGATCGCGTTGGAGACCGCGTCGTGGACCGTGAAGTACTGCGGGCCCTTGAACGGCACGACGACGCCCTTGGCGCGGTTGGCGAGGATCTCGCCGACCGGCGCGTTGTTGAAGAACTCGTTGGACGCCGACTTGATCTCGTCGGACTCGAGCGCCTCGACCTGGCTCGGGAACGTGCCCTTGTTCGTGAACGCCTCGATCTGCTGCTCGGGGGCGGTCAGCCACGCGGCCAGCTCCTTGGCGGCCTCGACGTTCGCGCCCTGCGACGGGACGGTCAGGAACGAGCCGCCCCAGTTGCCGGAGCCGCCGGGGAAGACGTCCGCGAGGTCCCAGCCGGTGACGCCGGCCGCGTTGCCCTCGATGACACCGAGCATCCAGCCCGGGGCCAGCATGAGCGCGAAGCCGTCGTTCTGGAACGCGCCGTTCCAGTCGTCGCTCCACTGCGTGAGGTGCGCGGACTGGTTGTCGGTCACCGCAGCGGCCGTCACCTGGTCGAACATCTCCTTGATGCGCGGGTTCTCCAGCGCGACGATGTCACCGGTGTCGGGGTCCTCGTAGGCCGCCTCCTCCTGGTTCACCATGCCCTGGTAGACGGCCGCGGCGGAGTCGAAGAAGGGCTTGCCCGTCTTCGCCGTGTACTCCTTGCCGACCTCGAAGAACTTCTCCCACGTGGCGTCCGCGCCGCCGAACAGCTCGGCGACGGCCGCGCGGTCGGAGGGCAGGCCGGCTGCCTCGAACAGGTCGGCGCGGTAGGCGAGGCCCTCCGGGCCGATGTCCGTGCCGTAGCCGATGAGCTTGCCGTCGGGCGTGGTGGCCTGACCGACCTTCCAGTCCAGCCAGCGGCCCTCGACGTCGGGGGAGGACAGGTCCTCGAAGTAGTCCGGGAACTGCATGAGCTCGGGGAGCCAGTCGACCTCGATGGCCTCGATGTCGGCGGTGCCGGAGCCCGCCGCGAGACGCGTGTTGAGGTTCTCGCGCGCCTCGTTCGACGTCGCCGCGACCTTCTGCTCGATCGTGACGCCCGGGTGCTCGGCCTCGTAGCGGTCGAACATCTCGTCCGTGTAGCCGAACTCGTTGAAGGTGGCGACCGTGAGCGTGATGTTCCCGCCGTCGGTGGACTCCTCACCCTCGCCCGCGTCGTTGCTCGAGGAGCAGGCGGTGGCGACGAGGGCGATGCCCGTCACACCTGCTGCGAGCGCCCACGCCTTGCGTGTGGTCTTGCGCACAATGACTCCCTTGTCAGTCGGACGGCTGCCTCGCCGTACACCTAGTCCGCGCGGCCAGCCCCAGCCCTAGTCGGCTGGGACGGGCGCTGCGCGCGGGGCTGTCGGCCCCGTCGTGGCCACGCTCCCAGGTACATCTCGCGGGAGCGTTCCCACGCACTGCGGACACGATCGACCCGAAGATGGTCGGGTGTCAAGGAGGGTGGCCCCGGCGGCGTGGGTGGTAGCGGTCCCAAGGCAGCGTTACCGCAGGTCA
The DNA here is from genome assembly GCA_023389455.1 of Actinomycetes bacterium. Taxonomy (GTDB): domain Bacteria; phylum Actinomycetota; class Actinomycetes; order Actinomycetales; family Cellulomonadaceae; genus Cellulomonas. The sequence goes on from JAEWEJ010000301.1 coordinate 19,374, forward strand.
CGACGTTTTCCCATCGTTCCCACGTTACTCAATCGTTACGGCTCGGAGACTGTGCCGTGCCCTGGGCGCCGGCGCACCCGGCGCCCATCTGACCAGCGCGGACGGGCGTGCGGTCCGCCGCTCTCGTCCGCGCGCGCGGGAGAGCGGTCGGCGGGTGCCGGCGCGGGTCCCGGCGGTGCTCAGCGGGAGGTCGTCGGGCCCTCGGCACCGCTGCGGTCGCCGGCCAGCCAGCGGGCGGCGACCACCCGCTCGGCGTGCAGCGCACCGCGTACCGCCGCAGCCGCGGCCTCCTCGATGGCGGCGCCGAACAGCGGCACGGCCGCCCTGACCTCGCCGTCGTACGTCACGCGCGAGCCCGGTCCCTCGGCCGTGAGGGACGTCCGGCCCGTCAGGCGCACGGGTGCTCCGGCGATCTCGACGACCACCGTGCCCGACCGGGAGCCGTCGGGTCCCGGCGCCTCCCACGCCTCGACCTGGCGCACGTCGATCCGGTCGCCCACGAACGGGCGCAGCTGCGAGGGGATCTGCGCGGAGGGCAGGGCGCGGCGCGTGGTGACGGTGAACGCCTCGTCCCCGCTGCCGGAGACGTCCACCTGCTGCTCCGCAGCGCCGGCGGCGCGGACCTTCGCGTGCACGTACCCGGGGTCGCTGAGGAGCATGGCGGCACCACGTACGTCGGTGGGCAGGTCGATCGTCTCGTGCAGCTGCACCGCAGACCTCCTGGCGGTGGACGTGGGGCCCGTGCGGAGGCACGGGCCCGTGACGGGGCTCCGCCGGGCGGGGCCGTCGTCCTCGAGCCTAGTCGTCCCTGCGTACCCTGGGCGTGTGTCCACGCTGAGCGACCTCGTCACGCGCCACGGCTCCCTGCAGCCGGCAGATCTCGAGTGGCTGCACCTGCTCGTGGGGGACTGGCAGGTCGTCTCCGATCTCGCGTTCGCCGACCTGGTGCTGTGGCTGCCGACCGTCGACGGCGACTTCATCGCGGTCGCGCAGTGCCGGCCCTCGACCGGTGCGACGGTCCACTACGACGACGTCGTGGGGTCGCGGCCGCCGGAGGGTCAGGTCTCGCAGCTGCGACGGGCGCTCGAGGAGCAGGCGCCGCAGCGCTCGCGCGAGCCGCGCTGGTTCGGCTCGTACGCGGTCCGCGAGGAGGCGGTGCCGGTGGTGCGCGGCGGCCGGTCGATCGCCGTCCTCGCGCGGCAGACCAACCTCGGCGGCGCACGCACACCGTCGCGGCTCGAGCTGAACTACGTGGAGGCGGCCGACGACCTCGTCGCCATGATCGCCCGCGGCGAGTTCCCGGCGCCCGACGCCCCGACCGGCCCGCGCCGCGGCGCACCCCGGGTCGGTGACGGGCTCGTGCGGCTCAACGGCGAGGGCGAGGTGCTGTACGCCAGCCCCAACGCGCTGTCGTGCTTCCACCGGCTCGGCGCGCTCGGGGACCTGGTGGGTCGCTCGCTGATCGAGGTGACGGCGGACCTCATCGAGCAGGACGCGACCGTCGACGAGTCGATGCCGCTGGTCCTCATGGGACGTGCACCCTGGCGGGTGGACGTCGAGGCCCGCGGGGTCGCGCTGTCCCTGCGCGCCGTGCCGCTCACGGAGGGCGCCCAGCGCACCGGCGCCGTGCTGCTCTGCCGCGACGTGTCGGAGCTGCGCCGCCGGGAGCGGGAGCTGATCACCAAGGACGCGACGATCCGCGAGATCCACCACCGCGTGAAGAACAACCTGCAGACCGTCGCCGCGCTGCTGCGGCTGCAGTCGCGCCGCATGAGCTCGCCCGAGGCGCGCGAGGCGCTCGGGGAGGCGATGCGGCGCGTCGCCACGATCGCGCTGGTGCACGAGACGCTGTCGCAGACGCTGGACGAGAGCGTGCCGTTCGACGACCTGGTGGGTCGCAGCCTGCGCCTCGCGGCGGACGTGGCGACCGCGGGAGCCCACGTGCGCACGACCGTCCGGGGGTCGTTCGGGGCGGTCCCGGCCGAGGACGCGACCGCCCTGGCGCTCGTCCTGACCGAGCTGGTGACGAACGCCGTCGAGCACGGTCTGGCGGGTCGGGAGCAGGGGACGGTCGAGATCGTCGTCGACCGCGAGGCCAACCGGTTGCGCGTCGAGGTGGTCGACGACGGGGCAGGGCTCCCCGACGGCAAGGGGGCAGGGACGGGCCTGGGTACCCAGATCGTCTCGACGCTCGTGCGCAACGAGCTCGGCGGCTCGATCGAGTGGCGCAGCCGCGAGGGCGGCGGCACGTCGGTCGTCATCGACGCCGTGCTGCGCCAGGGACGCGACGCGGCCACGGTCGCGTGACGCCGGGCGGCGCTGCCGCCCGGTGGCGCACGTCGCGCCGGTGGTGACGCGTGCCCGGACGCGCCGACGGGGCCACCGCGTGCGGTGGCCCCGTCGTGGGCGTCGTCGAGGTCGGCGGCTGCGTCAGCCGGCGCGGCGCTGGCGGGCCGTGCGGCGCTTCAGCGCGCGGCGCTCGTCCTCGGACAGGCCGCCCCAGACGCCGGCGTCCTGCCCGGTCTCGATCGCCCACTTGAGGCAGGTGTCCACGACGTCGCAGCGACGGCAGACGGCCTTCGCCTCCTCGATCTGCTGGAGCGCCGGACCCGTGTTGCCGATGGGGAAGAACAGCTCGGGGTCCTCGTCGAGGCAGGCTGCGCGGTGGCGCCAATCCATGGGGGCTCTCCTTGGCACACGCCTACCCGCGCACCCGGTACAGGGCGCGCGTCAAGGCATGGGATCAGTGGTGGGGGAAAACGTGCTGGATCCAGCGTCACACCCCGCCCGCCGCCGCACAAGGGTTACGGCAACGTTTCATTGCGGTATCGACTGAGGTCTTGGTCACATCGGGCGGACCTCGGGCCGGGGTGCCGGTCGACCGCCACCGTGGCCACCCGGCGTCGCCGGGCCGAACGGCCAGGTCAGCGGCTCTGACCGCCTCGTAACGCTCTGACCTGGGAGTTTGCTGTGTCCAGCATGTCCGTCTCCTGTCAACGAGGCAGGGCGGGGGCCGGTCCGGACGCCTCGCGTGACCATCGTCACGCGTCATGGCGCGCAGTCACAGACGGTGTCGGAGGTCACGACGTGGTCCGACGCAGGCTGCGGATCTGGTATGGGTGCCGTACGGCGCAGGCGGCTGCGTCGCGGCCGCGATCGCGACCTAAGGTCGGGGCATGCCCGCCACGCCCGCCGGCCGCGAGCCGGCCGCCGCTCCCGGCCCGTCGTCGCCGCCCCCTCACACCGCGATCGCGGCACGCCCCCGGCTGCTCCTGGTGGCGTGCGTCGCTGTCCTCCTCCAGGTCGCCGCGCTGGCGGCGGGAGCGGTGGCGGGTGTCGTGGCGCTCGTCCGCGGCGCGGACGTCGGTCCGGTGGTCTTCCTCGTCGTGCTGGCGCTCGGTGCCGCGCTGCTCCTCGCGGCTGCCGTCAGGGGCCTGTGGGCGGGACGCCGTTGGGGCCGCGGTCCCGTCCTGACCGCGCAGCTGATGGTCGTCGTGACGTCCGCGACGTGGTGGGGTGCGGGCGGCGGCCTGCGCGCCGCGGCCCCGATCCTCGTGGCCCTGCTGGTCGTCGTCGCGCTCCTGAGCCCCCGCGTGGTCGCCGTCACGTCCGGGGGGCGGCCGTCGGCGTCCTGAGGCGGCCGGGCCCTCACGTGGCCGCCGCGTGCGGCGGTCGGGGCCCGCTGCGAGGGTGCGGCAGGTGCACCTGGACGCGGGTGAGCTCCCGGTCCCGGCGCAGGACGCCGCGCCCGGCGGGGCGGTTCCAGGGGTCCGTGTGCACCTCGAAGCCTGCGCCCAGCAGCTCTCCGGCGGCTGCACCGTGGGGGTCGAGCACGAGGACGTGGCGTGCGCGCAGCGCGTGCGCGACCGGTCCGCCGTAGGCGCTCGCCGCGTGGGCCGTCGTGGTCGCCAGGGCCACCAGAGCCGGTGCACGCGCCGTGTCACCCTGCAGCTGCACGAGCAGGTCGAGGGCGTGCGGGGCGCTGCGCTCCAGCAGGTCGGCGTCGTCCACCAGCACGACGGTCCCCGGTGCGGGCCGGCCACCATCCTGCTGCGGTGCGCCGGGCGGCTCCGGGTGCAGCGCGGGCAGGGCCGCCGCGACGTCCTGCCACGGCACGGTGGCGACGCCGGGGAGCGCGGCCGTCGCGTCG
>JAEWEJ010000246.1 GCA_023389455.1 Actinomycetes bacterium
CCGCGACCATGACCGCGGACAGGCCGACGCCGCCGCAGCCGAGGACGACGACCTCGTCGCCGGGGCGGGCCGCCGCGTGCACGGTGACCGCGCGGTACGCGGTGGCGAACCGGCAGCCGAGCGCGGCGGCGGCGACCGCGGACGTGCCCGGCGGCACCCGCACCAGGTTGGTGTCGGCGTGGTCGAGCGCCACGAGCTCGGCGAACGAGCCCCACTGCGTGAAGCCCGGCTGCGTCTGCTGCGGGCACACCTGCTGGTCACCCGCGCGGCACGTCGCGCAGGCGCCGCACGCCATGACGAACGGCACCGTGACGACGTCGCCCACCACCCAGCGGCGCACGTCCCGCCCGACCTCGACGACGGTCCCGGCCAGCTCGTGGCCCGGCACGTGGGGCAGGCGGACGTCGTCGTCGTGCCCCTGCCAGGCGTGCCAGTCGCTGCGGCAGACGCCCGTGGCGGCGACGCGCACGACGACGCCGTCGGCCGGGCACACCGGGTCCGGGACCTGCCTGACCTGGGGCGTCACACCGAACTCGTCGACCACGACCGCGCGCACGGGCCCATCCTGCCTGGTGCCGACGCACCGGACCGACCCCGCGCCACCCTCCGGCGCGAGGTCGGTCCGGCCCCACGGCCCCCCCGGGGGGTCAGGCGGCGAGGAACTCCAGCAGCGCGGCGGTGACCTCGTCGGCGTGGGTCCACAGCAGCCCGTGGGGCGCACCCTCGATCTCGACGTACGTCGCCTCGGGGAGCAGGGCGGCGAACGCGCGGCCCGTCGCCTCGACCGGAAGGATCCGGTCGCCCGAGCCGTGCAGGATCAGCGTCGGGACGTCGATCTTCGCGACGTCGTCACGGAAGTCGGTGTGCCACGTCGGCACGACCGCCCACGCGGCCCACGGCGCGGAGCCGGCCGCCACGGCCCACGAGCCGCGCACGGCGGCCTCGCTGATCCGGGTGCCGAGGTTCTCGTCGAGGTTGTAGAAGTTGGCGAAGAACTCGTCGAACCACGCGAAGCGGTCGCGCTGCGCGGCCTCCGCGATGCCGTCGAACGCGCTCTGCGGCAGCCCGAGCGGGCTCTCGTCCGTCTGCAGCAGGTAGGGCTCGAGCGCGGCGAGGAACGCGGCCTTGGCGACGCGGTCGGAGCCGCGCGTCCCGAGGTAGCGGCCCACCTCCCCGGTGCCCATGGAGAACCCGACGAGCACGGCGTCGCGCAGGTCGAGCGTCGTCAGGACGGCATCGAGGTCCGCGGTGAAGGTGTCGTAGTCGTAGCCCTGCGTGGTCTTGGTCGAGCGACCGAAGCCCCGGCGGTCGTACGTGATGACGCGGTAGCCGGCGTCGAGGAGCGCGACGGCCTGCTTCTCCCACGAGTGCCCGTCGAGCGGGTAGCCGTGGATGAGCACGACGGGCTGCCCGCTGCCGTGGTCCTCGTAGTACAGCTCGACGGGCTGGTCGGTCGCGGTGCTGGTGATGAACGGCATGGCGGTTCTCCTTCGCTCGGCGGGCGCCCGGGGCGTCCGAATTGCACTGTCCTACGGTCGATCGGGAACGATTACATCGTGCACGATCTAATAGTGGGCGTCAACACCGCGTACGATGCTGTTCATGGACGACCGCCCCGCACCCCCCGACGGCATCTCCCTGGAGACGATGCTGTGCTTCGACCTCTACTCCGCGTCCCGCGCGATGACGGCGGTCTACCGACGTGAGCTCGACCCGCTGGACCTCACGTACCCGCAGTACCTCGTGCTGGTCGTGCTGTGGACGGCGGGCGAGCAGACCGTCCGGCAGGTCATCGACCGGCTGTACCTGGACTACGGGACCGTCTCGCCGCTGCTCAAGCGGCTGGAGGTGCGCGGGCTCGTCGAGCGCCGGCGCCGGGCCGACGACGAGCGGTCGGTGAGCGTCGTCCTGACGCCGGCCGGCGAGGCGCTGCGCGGGCGGGTGGCCCACCTGCCCGCGCGCGTCGGCGAGGCCTTCGGGCTCGCGCCGGACGAGATGGCCGAGCTCGCGCGGCTGCTCGGTGCCGTCAAGCGTCACGCCGCGGGTCCGGACACGCTGCACGGAGCCCGAGCACACGCCCGTCCGGCCTGAGCCGGCGGCGCGGCGTCACCCGTCGCGGTCGAGAAGACCTTCGTCGAGGCGCCACGGGCCGACCTCGACGGTCGCACCTGCCAGCACGTCGAGCGTGACCGGCGGCACGAGGTCGACCGCCGGTCCGTCCGTGACCGCACGGACCGTGACACCGACGGCCACGTCCGGGTCCTGCGACGTCGACATGGCGCGCCACCGGACCTGCGCCAGCGCGGCGGCGCCGGGTCCCAGCACGACCTGCGGCGGCACGTCGGGTGCCACGAGGTCCGGCAGCTGGGTGACGTCGGGCGTCCGGGTGCCCGACTGGCGGGTGAACGCGAGCGTCGGCACGCCCGACAGCACGCACGGCGACGCGCCCGTCCACGTCGCGCGCAGGACGAGGAACCGGGAGCCGAGCGCCGCGTCCACGGCCGCGACCTCGAGCCGCAGACCGTCGCCGGTGCAGGCGGGCGCCTCGGCCGGCGCGACCTCCCCCGCACCGGTGGCTCCGGCGTCCGGTGCGTCGGCACCCGCGGCGTCGGGGCCCGCGAGGACCCCGTCCAGC
>JAEWEJ010000364.1 GCA_023389455.1 Actinomycetes bacterium
CCGTCGGCCCCCGCAGCGCAGGCCCCCGCAGCGCAGGTCCCCACGCCCCACCCCGCGCCGGACGCGCCCGCCGCACGGTCCGCCGCGCCGCGTCCCACGGGCGGTGACGAGCACCAGCCCGTGCGCAGCGTCGGCGAGTCCGCGATCCGCGTCGACGTCGACCTGCTCGACGCCCTCGTGCGGCAGGTCGGGGAGCTCGTCCTGGCGCGCAACCGCATCAGCCTGCTCGCCGCGGGCACGCACGACCCCGCGCTCGTGCGCAGCGCCCAGCAGCTCGACCTCATCGCCGGGGAGCTGCAGGAGGGCGTCATGAAGACGCGCATGCAGCCCATCGAGCACGTGTGGTCGAAGATGCCCCGCGTCGTGCGCGACCTGGCCGCGACGTGCGGGCGCGAGGTCCAGCTGGAGATGTCCGGCGGGGACACCGAGCTCGACCGCGGGCTGCTGGAGGCCGTCAAGGACCCCCTGACCCACCTGGTGCGCAACGCGGTCGACCACGGCATCGAGCCCCCCGACGTGCGGGTCGCCGCCGGCAAGCCCGCCCGTGGCGTGCTGTCGCTGCGGGCGTACCACACCGGCGGGCAGGTCGTCGTGGAGGTGGCCGACGACGGTCGCGGCATCGACCCCCAGGCGGTGGCCGCCAAGGCCGTCGAGCGCGGCCTGCGCACCCCGGCCGAGGTGGCCGAGGCCACGCCGGCCGAGCTGCAGCAGCTGCTGTTCCTGCCCGGCTTCTCGACCGCGGCCGAGGTGACCGCGGTCTCCGGCCGTGGCGTCGGCATGGACGTCGTGCGCACCCGCGTCCAGGACGTCGGTGGCACGGTCGACGTCGAGTCCACGCCGGGCCTCGGCACGGTGTGGCGCCTGCGGGTGCCGCTGACGCTGGCGATCATGCCCGCGCTGACCGTCGAGTGCGACGGCGAGGTGTTCGCCGTCCCGCAGGTCGACCTGCTCGAGCTCGTCGCGATCGGCGACGCCGGCGGGACCGACGGTGTCGAGGAGGTCCACGGCGCACGGGTGCACCGCCTGCGCGGCGAGCTGCTGCCGTTGGTGCCGCTCGCCGAGGTCCTCGACGTGGCGCGCGACGGCGAGGAGCCGCTGGGCGGCGTCGTCGCCGTCGTGCAGGCCGAGCAGCGCTTCGGCCTGCTGGTCGACCGGGTCCTGAGCACCGAGGAGATCGTGGTCAAGGCGCTGTCCCCGCGGCTCAAGGGCATCGGCGTGTACTCCGGCGCCACCGTGCTCGGGGACGGACGGGTCGCGCTCATCCTCGACGTCCAGGGACTGGCCCGCCGGGCCATGGTCGGCGCGGTCGAGCAGCAGGACACCGCGGGCCGCGGCGACGACGGCCCGGAGACGCCCGGTGAGCAGATGCTCGTCGTCGGCGTCGGCCGGGACCGCCGGGTCGCGATGCCGCTGGAGCAGGTGGCGCGGCTCGAGCACCTCACCACCGAGCAGGTCGAGCACGTGGGGGGCCGCGAGGTCGTCCGGTACCGCGGCGGGGTGCTGCCGCTGGCGCGCCTCGACGCGCTGCTCGGGGCGACGAGCGCGCCCGACGGCGAGGCGATGCTCGTCGTCGTCCTCGAGCGCGGCGGACGCAGCGCGGGGCTCGTCGTGTCGTCGATCGTCGACATCGTCGAGGACCACGCCGACCAGCACGCCGACGTCGCCGACCACGGGCTGCTCGGCGCCACCGTCCTGGGCGGGCTGGTCACCGAGCTGCTCGACGTGCGTGCCGCCGTCCGCGCGGCCGACCCGGCGTTCTACGACGCCCCCGTCACCGTCGAGCCGGCGGGAGCCGTCGCATGAGCCAGTACGTCACCTTCGTGCTCGCCGACCACCTCTACGGCGTCGACGTGCAGCGCGTCCAGGAGGCGCTGCGGGCGCCCGTGCGCACCCGGGTGCCGCTCGCCCCGGACGACGTCGCGGGGCTGGTGAACCTGCGGGGGCAGGTCGTCCTGACGATCGACCTGCGCGCCCGGCTCGGCCTGCCGCCGGCGGACGGGGCGCCCGCGATGACCGTCGTCGTGCAGGTGGGCGACGAGCCCGTGAGCCTGCTGGTCGACGCCATCGGCGACGTCGTCGAGTGCGGCCCCGGGACGTTCGAGCCGCCGCCGCCCACGCTCGACGCGCACCTGTGCGCGCTCGTCCGCGGCGTCCACAAGCTCGAGGACCGGCTGATGCTCGTCCTCGACGTCGACGCGGCGGTCGCGCCGCAGTCGCCCCGACCCGCCCTCACCGAGGAGCCCCGATGAGCAAGTCGCCGCGCGTGCCCAAGCCCGGTCGAGGCGTCACGGGCTGGTTCGCCAACCGGACCCTGCAGACGAAGATCCTCACGGTCGTGGGCTTCATGGCGCTCGCCTCGATGGCGATCACGGCCCTGTCGTACCAGGCGCTGGCGGCCACGGCCGCGGACACCCAGGAGCTCGCCCGGATCGAGAGCACGGTCGACCTGGCCCGGGAGTCGGTCGCCACCGGCCAGGTGGAGGCGCGGCTCATCGTCCAGCAGCTGGCCGCCGCGGCCGACGCCGACGACCAGAAGCCGCTGCTGACCCGGCAGGAGGAGAACGACGCCAAGGTCGCGGCAGCCGCTGCGGTGATCGAGGGGCAGGACACGCAGAGCGCGAGCTGGACGCAGTTCTGGACCGGCTACCAGGACTGGCTCGCCTACCGCGACTCCAAGCTCGTGCCCCTCGCCCTGGCGGGCGAGACCGCGGCCTTCCGGTCCGCCGACGCGGGCGCGGGCCGCTCGATGGTCCTGGGGTACGTGCTCCCGCTCGAGAAGTTCCACACCGAGATCACGCAGGGGATGGCGGCGACCGCGGACGAGGCACGCTCCCGTGCCACCCAGGCCGGGTACCTCGTCGCCGGGGGGTCGGCGGTCTCCCTGCTCCTGGCCGGCGCCGTCGCCCTCGCGGTCACCCGGTCGGTGCGCCTGTCCGTGCGCGAGGTCCAGCAGTCGGTCCTCGCGATGGCCGGGGGCGACTTCACGCGCCGCCCGCGCGTCACCCAGCACGACGAGCTGGGGCGCATGGCCGTGCAGCTCGCGGCCGCGCAGGACGCGGTCCGCCAGACGCTCGGTGGGGTCGTGGAGTCCGCCGGTGCGGTCGCGGCCGCGGCCGAGGAGCTGGCCGCCGCGTCGGGGCAGGTGGCGTCGGGGTCGGAGGAGACGAGCGTGCAGGCGGGCGTCGTCGCGGCCGCCGCGGAGCAGGTGTCGCGCAACGTCCAGGCGGTCGCCGCCGGTGCGGAGCAGATGGGCGCCTCGATCCGGGAGATCGCGCAGAACGCGGCGGAGGCCACGAAGGTCGCGCAGGCCGCGACCGGGGCGGCGGCCACCGCGAACGACACCGTGACGCGCCTCGGGTCGTCGAGCGCCGAGATCGGGAACGTCGTCAAGCTCATCACGCAGATCGCCGAGCAGACGAACCTGCTGGCCCTCAACGCGACCATCGAGGCCGCGCGCGCCGGCGAGGCGGGCAAGGGCTTCGCGGTCGTGGCCAGCGAGGTCAAGGAGCTCGCCCAGGAGACCGCGCGGGCGACCGACGACATCGCGCGCCGGGTCGAGGCGATCCAGGCGGACACGACCGGTGCGGTGGACTCGATCGCGCAGATCGGGTCGATCATCGCCAGCATCAACGACTACCAGATGACCATCGCGTCGGCGGTCGAGGAGCAGACGGCGACGACCAACGAGATGTCGCGCGGCGTCGTCGAGGTCGCGACGGGGTCGAGCGAGATCGCCTCCAGCATCACCGGGGTCGCGTCGGCCTCGCAGACGTCGTCGCAGGTGCTCGCGCAGATGGGCGCCTCCGTCGCCGAGCTCGCCCGGCTCTCGGAGGACCTGCGCGGCCGCACGTCCACCTTCACCTACTGACACCCGCGCCACGACGTGACCGGAGGACTGCTGTGACCCCCATCCGCGTGCTGGTGGTCGACGACTCCGTCGTCGTGCGCCGGCTCGTCTCGGACGCCCTGTCCCGGGACCCGAGGATCGAGGTCGTCGGCGTCGCGGCCGACGGGCGCATCGCGCAGGCGCGGCTCGCGCAGCTGGCTCCCGACGTCGTCACGATGGACGTCGAGATGCCCCACATGGACGGCATCGAGGCGGTGCGCACCATGCGAGCGGCAGGTCACCGCCAGCCGGTGATCATGTTCTCGACCCTGACGGAGCGCGGGGCGATCGCGACCCTCGACGCGCTCGCGGCGGGGGCGAGCGACTACGTCGCCAAGCCGACGGGCACCGGCAGCCTGCGCGAGGCGCTCGACCGGGTCGCGGAGGAGCTGGTCCCGCGGGTCCTGGCGCTCGCGCCGCGGCGCAGCGCGCCGACGCCGGCCGCCCCCGCGCAGGCACGGGTCGGTGGCACGGCGAGCACCCCGACGCGCCCGACGCCCCCGGCGCCGCACCGCGTCGAGGTGGTCGTGGTCGGCTCGTCGACCGGGGGACCGGAGGCGCTGTCGCGGCTGCTCACGGCCCTGCCCGTGCTGCCCGTGCCCGTCGCGGTGGTGCAGCACATGCCGCCGGTGTTCACCCGTCAGCTCGCCGCCCGGCTCGACCGTCTGGCCGGGCACACCGTCGCCGAGGCGGTCGACGGCGCGCCGCTGCGGCCCGGGCACGTGTACGTCGCGCCGGGGGACCAGCACCTCGAGCTGCGGCGCTCCGGCACCGGGCTCGTCACGCGGCTCACCCAGCAGCCGCCGGTCAACTTCTGCCGCCCGGCCGTCGACGTGCTGCTGCGGACCGCGGTCGACGCCGTCGGCCGGGGCGTGCTCGCGGTGGTGCTCACCGGCATGGGCTCCGACGGCCGCGCGGGCGCCGAGCGCGTGGTCGCCGCGGGCGGGACCGTCGTCGTGCAGGACGAGCGGACCAGCGTCGTGTGGGGCATGCCCGGGTCCGTCGTGGCCGCCGGCTGGGCGCACCACGTGGTGCCCCTGGGCGAGGTGGCCGACCGGATCGCCACCACCGTCGAGGACGGGCTGCGCGCGCCGACCCGTGGGGGTGCGTCGTGACGATCAGCCCCGCGACGTTCGCGTGGGTGGCGGACCTCGTCCGGCGACGCAGCGCGATCGTCCTCGAACCCGGCAAGGAGTACCTCGTCGAGAGCCGGCTGGTGCCGCTGGCGCGCGACGCCGGGCTGCCCGACGTCGACGCGTTCGTCGCGCGGGCGCGCCGCGCCCCGGACGAGGCCGTGCTCGACGCGGTCGTGGAGGCCCTGAGCACCCACGAGACCTCCTGGTTCCGGGACGTCGCGCCGTTCGGTGCGCTGCGCGACCGCGTGGTGCCCGGCTGGCGTGCCGCGGCCGAGCCCGGGCGGCGGCTGCAGGTCTGGTCGGCCGCCTGCTCGACCGGGCAGGAGCCGTTCTCTCTGGTCATGGCCCTGACGGACCAGCTGGCCGGTGCCATCGACGTGCTCGCGACCGACCTGTCCGAGCCGGTGCTGGAGCGCGCCCGCCGGGGTGTGTACACCCAGCTCGAGGTGAACCGCGGCCTGCCGGCCCCGATGCTGGTGCGCCACATGACCAGGGTCGGCACCGCCTGGCAGGTCGCGGACGACGTGCGCCGCGCCGTGACGTTCCGCCGGCACAACCTGCTCGACCCGCCACCGTGGGGCCCGTTCGACGTGGTGCTGCTGCGCAACGTGCTCATCTACTTCGACGCCGACGCCAAGCGGGCCGTGCTCGAGGGCGTCCACCGGGTGCTGCGCCCCGGCGGCTGGCTGGTCCTCGGTGCCGCCGAGACCACCACCGGGCTGCACGACGGCTTCGAGCGGGAGGTCGTCGCCGGGGCTCCGCTGTACCGCGCGGTGGCACCGGTGGTCCGCGCCGTGCCGCCGGCCGCGCCCGCCCACGTCGCCGGCCTGCCCGCCCCGCGCCGGCCCCTGGTCCCCGTCGCCACCTCCCCGGGGCCCACGCCCCCGACCGTCCGAGGAGCCCGCCCGTGCTGAGAGCACTCGTGATCGACGACTCGCGAACGATGCGGCGCATCGTGTCGCGCATCCTGCAGGACATCGGCTACGAGACGGTCGAGGCGGAGCACGGGCAGGACGCGCTGGACGTCCTCGCGGACGGCCCGCTGCCGGACCTGGCCTGCGTGGACTGGAACATGCCCGTGATGGACGGGCTGACGTTCGTGACGCGGGTCCGGCAGGACCCGGCGCTGCGGCCGATGACGCTCATGATGGTGACCACCGAGAGCGAGCACTCCCAGATCGTGCGGGCGTTGGCAGCGGGCGCGCACGAGTACCTCATCAAGCCGTTCACCGCCGACGCGGTGCGGGAGAAGCTCGAGCTGCTCGGGCTGCTCCCGGTGGAGGAGCACGCATGATCACCGTCATCGCCGGGGACGACGTCTACGCGATCGCCGAGGACCTGTTCGCCGCGATGGTCGACGGGGTGCCGGGCACGCTGCGTCCGTGGGACGGTCCGGCGCCCGTGTGGTCCGACCCCGTGGTCGGGTGGGTCGACCTGCACGGCGGCTGGTCGGGCAGCGCCGCGGTGACGACCGAGCGGACCACGGCCGAGGGCCTCGCGCGCGCGCTGCTGGTGCTGCCCGACGGTGAGGCCGTCGCCGACGACGACCTGCGCGACGCGTTCGGCGAGATCGCCAACGTCGTGGGCGGGAACGTGAAGTCGCTGCTGCCGGTCTCGGGGACGCTGGGGCTGCCGCAGGTGACCAGCGCCGCACCGGAGCCGGCGGGCTCGGTGGTGGTGGCGCAGGTGCTGCTCGACTGGGGTGGCCGCGCGCTGGAGCTGACCGTGCGGGCGGTGCCGTGACGGCTCGCCGGCATGACGGGGGACGAGAACGAGGAGGGGCGAGATGATCCGGGTCCTGGTGGCCGACGACAGCCGTGTGATGCGGCAGATCGTGATCCGCACGCTGCGGCAGGCGGGGTACGACTGGGAGGTGCGGGAGGCGGCCGACGGTGCCGCGGCGCTGGAGGCGGTGCGCGCCGACGAGCCCGACGTGATCCTCTCGGACTGGAACATGCCGGAGATGACGGGCCTGGAGCTGCTGCGGCGGCTGCGGCGCGAGGGGTTCGGGACGCCCCTGGGCTTCGTCACGTCGGAGGGCTCGCCGGAGATGCGGGAGCTCGCCGAGCGTGAGGGTGCGCTGTTCCTCATCGCCAAGCCGTTCACGCCGGAGGGCTTCCGCGCCGTGATCGACCCGGTGCTCGCATGAGCGACACGTCGCCCCTGCCCTCCGCGAAGGCGGTGCGCGACCTCCTCGAGGGCCTGCTCGGCCGGGAGGTCGAGGTCCGCACGGGCGGTGACCAGGTCGACCCGTCGACCGACGCGGGCGCGCTCGTCGGCGTGTACGTCGACCGGCTGCTGAAGCTCCGGGCCCTGTGCCTCCTGGACGTGCCGGCGGCCGCCCGGATCGGCGCGGCGATCGGCCTCGTGCCGGCGCGCGTCGCCGACGAGAGCGCGCTCGGCGACTTCCTCGACCCGGGGCTGGAGGAGAACGCGCGCGAGGTGCTCAACGTCTTCGCGTCGCTGTTCAACGCGCCCGACGCGCCGCACGTGCGCCTCGACACGGTCATCGCGGCGCGTGAGCCGCTGCCCCGTGACGTCGCCCCGTGGGTGCGGGCCTACGTGCCGCGCAACGACCTGGTCATCGACGTCGCGGGCTACGGCCCCGGCGGGGTGTCGGTGCTCGTGCTGTGACCGCTGCGGCGCGCCCGGTCCGGGCGCGCCGCACGGGCGCCGTGCGACGTCAGCGTGAGGTCAGCGCGGCGTCTGCCGGTACGACGACAGGAAGTTCCCCATGCGCTCGACCGCCTCGGCGAGCACGCGCGCCTCGGGGAGCGTGACGATGCGCAGGTGGTCCGGGGTCGGCCAGTTGAAGCCGGTGCCCTGGACCAGCAGGATCTGCTCGCTGACCAGCAGGTCGTAGACCAGCTGGGCGTCGTCGACGATCCCGAACACCTCGGGGTCCAGGCGCGGGAACAGGTAGAGGGCGCCGTCCGGCTTGGTGCACGAGACGCCGGGGATCGCGTTGAGACCTTCCCAGGCGACCTGCCGCTGCTCGTGGAGCCGGCCCCCGGGCGCGATGAGCGCGTCGATCGACTGCACGCCGCCGAGCGCCGCCTGGATCGCGTGCTGCGCGGGCACGTTGGGGCACAGCCGGGTCGACGCGAGCAGCGTCATCCCCTCGAGGAACCCCGTGGCGTGCGCCTGCGGCCCGGTGACGACGACCCAGCCGGCGCGGTAGCCCGCGACCCGGTACGTCTTCGACAGCCCGTTGAAGGTCAGGCACAGCAGGTCCGGCGCCACGCTCGCCATCGGGATGTGCTGGGCGCCGTCGTACAGGATCCGGTCGTAGATCTCGTCGGCCAGGATCAGCAGGCTGTGCTCGCGGGCGATGTCCGCGATCTGCTCCAGCACCTCGCGCCGGTACACCGCACCCGTCGGGTTGTTCGGGTTGATGATGACGATCGCCTTGGTCCGCGGCGTGATCTGCTCGCGGATGTGCTCGACGTCCGGCTCCCAGCCGTTCGACTCGTCGCAGCGGTAGTGCACGGGCTGGCCGTCGGACAGGCTCGTCATGGCCGTCCACAGCGGGTAGTCGGGGGACGGGATCAGGACCTCGTCGCCCTCGTCGAGCAGCGCCTGCAGCGTCATCGTGATGAGCTCGGAGACGCCGTTGCCGAGGTACACGTCGTCCACGTCGAACGTCGGGAAGCCCTCGACGGTCTCGTAGCGCGTGACGATCGCGCGGCGCGCCGGCAAGATGCCGCGCGACTCGGTGTACCCGTGCGCGTACGGCACGGCCGCGATGACGTCGGCCACGATCTGGTGGGGCGCGTCGAACCCGAACGCGGCCGGGTTGCCGGTGTTGAGCTTGAGCACGCGGCGGCCCTCGGCCTCCATGCGTGCGGCCTCGTCCAGTGCCTTGCCACGGATCTCGTAGAGGACACCCTTGAGCTTGGCGGACTGGTCGAGGGGGCGCAGCGTCATGCCCTGCAGCGTATCCCCGGCTGCTGGGCGCGCGGAGCAGCCACCTGGCGGGTGGTGGCCTGGTCCGCGACCCGGCGCGGGCTTCCCGACCACGCCACGTCGACGGCCGCCGTCAGCGCACCGGCGACGCCGGCGCCGGCGGACGGGCGTCCCAGCGTGCGCACCATCGTCCCCTCGCGCTCCAGCTGCAGGGCCCCCGGCAGGTCGAGGCGGGCGCCCAGCAGGAGGAGCGTGTCCAGGCGCCGTCCCCCGTCGGCGAGCAGGGGGTCGAGCACGGGTGCCGGCTCGAGGAGGAACGTCTCGGCCAGGAGCGGCCCGTCGGCCAGGCGGGCCCGCACGGTGGTGCGCACCCGGCCCGCCGCCGCCCCGGCCTGCCCGAGCACGAGGGTCTCGCGCAGCACGACGCGAGCACCGGGGGCCAGGTCGACGTGCGTCAGCCGCAGCACGTCGGCCCCCTCGGCCACGAGGAACGGCAGGCCGGGCCACAGGAGCACCGCGTCCGCACCGAGGCGGACGTCGACCAGCCACGTCGCGCGGCCGCCCCCCATGGCGTGCGCCCGGGCGCCCGCGAGCTCGACCAGCTCGAGCGCCCGCCCGGGCG
>JAEWEJ010000380.1 GCA_023389455.1 Actinomycetes bacterium
CCTTGACAGCATTCTCTCTGCCCCTGATCCGGTATCTCTGGTTGCGCCGCTGCGCGCCAAACTGAAGCGTGACGGGCATGCCGAAGGGATTCAGGCGGAAGAGCCCGAATATTTTGTCGATCTGCAAAAACAGTTTTATCTGCTGCCCATCCTGAGCGGCGAAGAGGTTATGACCGAAGATGGCTTCTACACCCGCCTGCTGAACGTGGCTTCTGTCAGTAAAGCCGATGAGACGCCGAAACAACAAGAGAGCGTGAACCAGCTAAAAGGGTTTAATGCCTCGGTGGTCTTCGTGATTGACTCGACCATCTCGATGGGGCCATACATCGAGCGCACCAAACAAGCGGTTAATAAGATTTATGACAAGATCAAAGCCGAGCATCTGGATGGGCAGGTCAAGTTTGGTCTGGTCTCTTATCGTTCAAATACCAAAGCCGTACCGGGGCTTGAATACCGCACCAAAATCTATGCAGACCCTAACCAGGTAAAAGATGGCCCGGATTTCCTGAAGAAGGTTGCCGATCTTAAAGAAGCGAAGGTATCCAGTTCTCTGTATGACGAGGATGCGTACTCCGGCGTGTTGTCCGCTATTGATGACATTGACTGGAGCCCGTATGGCGCGCGTTACATGGTTCTGATTACCGATGCCGGCGCTATTGACGGCAGCAACAAGCTGTCCGGCTCCGGCCTTGATGCCAGCCAGCTTCGTCTGGAGGCAGGTAACCGCGGCATTGCTATCTATACGTTGCATCTTAAAACGCCGGGCGGTAAAGAGAACCATGCTAAAGCCGAAAGCCAGTATCGCGATCTCTCTAACTTTGATAGCACCCAATCCAACCTTTACCAGGCGGTAAATGCCGGCGATCTCACCATGTTTGGGCAACAGGTAGATGCACTTGCCGCCGCGATTACTGAACAGGTGAAATCGGCATATATGGGGGATGCCGCAATTGGCAGCGCCCTGTACGCGAAGGATGACGGGAAAAAACTGACGCCGGAACAGAAACTGCTGCAGGATACCGCATTAATTGGGCACGCCATGCAGTTGGCTTATCTGGGTAAACGCAACAGCACCCAGGCGCCGTTAGTCTTCCAGGCATGGATCAGCGACCGCGATCTGATCAAACAAAATATCCCCACTACCGATGTCCGCGTTCTGCTGACTAAGGGACAACTCAGCGATTTAAGCGATGCTGTCAGCCAGATCCTGAAAGCGGCCAATGAAGGCATGATCTCGCCAACTAAAATGTTTGAACAGTTGCGTACCGTTGCTGCAACCATGGGGACAGACCCTAACCAGCTTAAACAAAAGGACAGTGCCCGGATCGGCGAGTTGGGTGTGCTGGGAGAATATCTGGCCGATCTTCCCTACAAGAGCGATGTGCTGAACCTCGATGAAGAGACATGGAAAAGCTGGGATGGATTATCGCAGGAGAAATTTATCCGCACGCTGTCGTCCAAGCTGCGCCATTACCAGAAATATAACGCCGATGTGGATCGCTGGGTTGAGCTTGCCAAAGGCAGCGATCCGCGCGATCGCGTTTATCCAATCCCGCTGGAAATGATGCCCTGATGTTGCACATTGCAGATCTGTGCGTCATTCGCGGCCAGGGCAGCCATTCCCACCGGGTTTACCTGCCGCAGCTCACGCTGCGGCCAGGCCAGGTGATGGCGGTAACGGGTGAAAGCGGCTGTGGTAAAAGCACCTTACTGGAGACCATTGGTCTTTTGTTGCAGCCCAATAAAATTGGGCGCTTTGAGCTTAGTGAAGGCGCGCAGCATGTCGATATTATGGCGCTGCTGAATGGCGATCGGCATAACGAGCTGGCCGCCATTCGCGCCCGCCAGCTTGGTTTTGTATTGCAAAACGGCGGCCTGCTACCCTACCTGAATGTCAACGATAATATCCTCCTGCCGTGCCAGTTGCTGGGGCTACCTCCCGACAAAGCCATGCTGGAACGGGTTATCGAAACGCTAAAACTGGCGCCATTACTGGCTAAATATCCGACCCAGCTCTCCTTTGGCGAAAGACAGAGAACCGCTTTCGCGCGCGCGATATTACACCGTCCTGCGCTGGTGCTGGCAGATGAGCCCACTGCGGCGCTTGATCCTTACAACGCGCAGAAATTATTCAGTCTGTTTATTGAGTTAGTCCGCCAGGAGGGCATGATGGCCCTGGTTGTGTGCCATGACTGGCCGCTGGTGCAGCACTTCAATTTACCCTGTTTAACCGCCCAACCTGAACCGTTGACGGCATCAGCGCAGCGCGAACAGGAAGGAACCTATTTTGTCCTTTAACCGAGCCAGACTGCTGGCCCGCCTGGCCTTACAAGACCTGTGGCACGATCGCATCATCTCTTTTTGCATCGTCTCCTCTCTTGTCGCCGTCATCGCACCGTTGCTGCTGCTTTTTGGTCTGCGGTTTGGGATTGTGGACCAATTACAACAAGATCTGGCCCACGATCCTCGTAACCTTGAGATCCGTATGCTTAGCAGCGGTAGCTATGACCAGACGTGGCTTACTCAGTTACAGCAGCGCCCTGATGTCGGATTTGCCATCGGGCAAACGCGCTCGCTGAACACGCTGGCCGATCTGCAAACAGACAACACACATTTTATTGAAAATGCTGAAGTTATCCCGACAAGCTCCGGAGATCCGCTATTAGGAAAACGTGAACTTCATCAGGAAAGCGAAGTGGTGATCACCCAGGAAGCCGCGCGAAAGCTGGCAGCCAGCGTGGGCGATTCGCTGACATTGCGGGTGAGCCGACTGCTTGACGAACGCCGGGAATGGGGCCGAAAAAGCGTTACCGTGACGGGTATTTTGCCGGCGACCTATTTCAATCGCGATGCCATCTTTACCCATCCATTATTATTGCTGGCTCTTGAGAATTTCCGTGATGGCTATGCGGTCACTGAACTGGGCATCGCCAGCGGCGCTCCGCTTAACGGCAAACCGCCGCTTTATGCTCGCGCCAGATTATATGCCCGGGATATCGATCGGGTCGCCAGCCTTGAGCGCGACCTCAGAGCGAAGCGTATCGAAACCACCAGTCGCTTAGCCGATATTGAGAATGTAAAAAGCATCAATCGGGTGTTGGGCATTATTTTTAACACCATCGCCGCCACGGCGCTGATTGGCTGCATCGCTTCACTTATTGGCTCGTTTATCGCGAATGTTGACCGTAAACGTAAGCCAATCGCGGTCTTGCGCCTGCTCGGTTTTACCCGTCCAGCAGTAGGCGCCTATGTCATTATTCAGGGCTGCCTGCTCAGCCTGATGGCCTATCTGGGCGGTTTCGCTATCTATTTCCTGGCCAGCCAGGTCTTTAATCGGGCATTAGCCGGTAGTCAGGCAACCGGACAGATGATTTGCAGGATCACACCGTGGCACTGTCTCGTCGCTCTGTTATTAACCCTTATCGTAGCGACGCTGGTCGCTGGCATTGGTGCCTGGCGCGCCATAAATATTGAACCTGCGCAGAGCCTGCGCGAGGTATGACTCTTATCCATTTCATTGCGTAAAGCATTTATTGTTCGCGGAGATCGTTCATGGCCTTTACTCCTTCCACCTTATTACGCTTGCTGGCGCTGACCCTGCTGCTGAAAATGTCCTCCGTGCTGGCAGAGCCCTGGGCAGAGAAAACCTATAACCCGAAACCGGATAGCGAAGATATTATCTTACCCATGCCCTGCGAAGGCGCGATGGTATTCCGTCGGGTTGAGATCCCGTTAGCCGGCCCTCTGGATGATATGCCGATTACCTTAGGTGAAGACGGTGGGGAATGGGGCTTTGTTGAACACAGTTATCCAACCTTTATCGCCGGTAGTTTTACCGAGACCAAAAAAAGCAAAGGCCGCTACTATCTTATGGCCAAATATGAACTGACGGCGCTGCAGTACCAGGCACTAACCAGCGGTACCTGCCCTAACCCATCGCGCAAGATGAGCATTGCAGAAACCAATATAAGCTGGTTTGATGCGGTCAACCTCGCCGATAAATATAACCAATGGTTACGCAGTAACGCCTTCGACAAATTGCCGAAAGAAGACGGTAATCCAGGATTTTTACGCCTGCCCACCGAAGTCGAATGGGAATTTGCGGCTCGTGGCGGCCTGAAGGTGAATAGCGCGGAATTCCGCGATTCCCATTATCCGATGGATGACATGAAAAATTATGAGTGGTATTCCGGCTCACAATCCTCTAACGGCAAAGTACAGCTGGTCGGTCTGCTAAATCCCAACCCTCTCGGCCTGTACGATATGCTGGGCAATGTCTCTGAAATGATGTTTACCCCCTTTTATCTTAATAAAATCAACCGCCTTCATGGCCAGGCGGGCGGTTTCGTAGTACGCGGCGGCAGCGTAATCTCAAATGAGTCTGAGATCCGTAGCGCCACCCGTAAAGAAATTAACTACTACGATGAGGCGCATCCCTTCACCAGTAAAACGACGGGCCTGCGTCTGGTCATGGTATCCCCGGCTATTACCTCGACCAACCGGTTGAAAGAGCTTGAGAAAAACTGGGCCACGCTCGGTGAAAATAAACCGGACGAGGATAAGAACAAAGCGGAGTCAGCAGACACCGCAAAAGCGCTGGGCAGCCTGGCATCAGGCGTTGAAGACACGGAACTGAAAAAGAAACTGAAAGATTTGGAGAACCAGCTTCGCGCCAGCAATCAGCAACAGCAAGAAGAGCGAGCGCAATCAATCCGCGCCAGCTTAAATTTAGGGTCTTTCCTGTGCACAAAATTACAGGATGATGGCCGATTCCTGGATTTCCTGAACCACAACTATGAGTTGTTGTGCAAGGATAAAGACGACAGCGACAAAAACTGTGCCATCCGTAAAACGAAACTCAGCGAACAAACCGATCGCCTGCAACAATTGACCGGATATTACGCCAGCAGCCTGGTTGATTCCGCCACGCTTTATGGTCAGGAAGGTCTGAAGCATGAAGTGACCGTATTTGATCAAATGCTCACCCTGAACAAACGTCTTTCAGGCCTTAAGCCATTCCTCGCCGCGCACTGGCAGAACCAACAAAAATACCTGGCAAACGCCAAAATTGATACTGCCAGTTGGCTTGAGACCTGTAAGCAAATTAAAAGCAGCCACTAATCGCAACCTCTGACTTAGCGCACATATTTATTAAGGAGTAAATAACGTGAAATTTAGCTTAAAAATCGCGGCAATAACTTTAGGTTTTGTTGCCAGCGTCCAGTCATCTTTTGCAGAGCTTTATAGCACTGAGGATCAGGAACAATTAACGCTGGCGTGCTTGCTAACCAATAATAAATATGCCAGCGCTTTTGTTGCTCAGGATGCCGCCGGATATGCATTAGGAACAGAAACCTCACCCACCGCTGAGCTAAACCTTGTAACCAGTCAGTCAAACATTACTGCTTATTACAGCGCAGGAATGATCGCTGGCGGATCTTTATACTGGATACGCATCGTTAAAGGCCCCTATGAGTATATTGTCTATGACAAAGAACAGCGCGGCGATATATCCGGCGTGGTCGCCACTCGGAATGGCAAAAAAATCTTTCACAAAGAATGTAAAGAGCCGATCAAGGTAGGTACGCAAAGCGATGGCAGTATCTTCAGCCGTGCTGCTCAGGAAGATGCTGAAGGCGATCGAATAATCGGTTTAATCGAAAAGTAAATACGCAGCCTGTTTGTAGGGGATGCCTTAGGCATCCCCGGTAAAGATGCAAGAAATCTATTTGCCCGGCCCGACGCTAACTTTCAACGGCTGGTAATATTGCGGGTCGAATATTGACAGAGGCAATGCATGTGATGCGCCATTCGCAGAGAGCTCGTTAACCCGGGTAATAACGATGCTGGCTGTCTTTTCAACCGCGTCACAACTGAATTCGGTTGCCGCACTCGTTGAACGGGTTGCGTCGCTATCACCAAATGGCTCCACTTCAAGCGTACCCGTTTCCAGCGCTGCGCCGGATTTGTCGGTTAACTGCAACGTAACAGACAAATGATTAAATTCCCCGTATCCACCATTATCCAGGATGAATACCAGTGAACAAACGCCCTGTATCCAACCGCTGTCGGTATTACGAATACTGATATAACGTTGCTCATTTTCAACGCTAATTGCCGGATTAATCGCTGTGCAAAAACCACTTACCATAAATAAACCAGCCATAATATTTTTCATACTATATTTCTCTATTCTGATCTATCAAAAATCGCAGGAATAATACATCTTATTTGGAGGCATTTAAGTATAACTTGGTTACATGTATACATTTGGATTTGAAAATTTGCCAATCATAATAACATTAACTTTATAAAACCGCATCGTTTATTTTCACTAAATTATAGAAAGAATATTTAATAATGGGTATTTAAAATTAACCAAGGTAATCATTAGTTAATAACTCCAATTTGACTTCATGTATTATTGATATCGCACCAGAATGATGTTTTAATTTTTATGCATACGATGCATGAATGCTTAGTGTTTAATGTGGTCGTTCACATTTATATATCGACAACCCCTTTCCATCAATTTCCAGACGTCATTCTTTCTTCTGGATAGATAAAAATCGTGTATTAATGTACAATAAGGCCGGTTAAAAGCTGCAATGAAAGCATTCTGATTTGGTTTGTCAGGTTTGATAAACCCTAAATCTACTTTAAGCCTATCTGCAAAAAATACTGTCAATAGTTGCGCATCCTAAGAGTTGATTTTTTTATCGACTTGGGCAGCAGTGACACAATCCAAGCCGAATTGAAGCCTTGCTCATGCAAAACGTGTAACGAAACTTACGCCCCCGAATGCCTTCTTCATACCCGGGCTACCTTACTAGTATTGTACGCTAACTAATTCTTCCGGGTATTTAATAGGAACGCGAGTTCCTGCATAGCAACTCACTTGACCTGCTCCCCGTTGATTAATACACCGCGATGTTAGTAATGTCTTCATAAGCCACATGAGGACATCCCCATGAAGAAGCGTTTTTCCGACGAACAGATCATCAGTATTCTCCGCGAGGCTGAA
>JAEWEJ010000017.1 GCA_023389455.1 Actinomycetes bacterium
CGCCCGGGCCGGCCCGCGCGGTCCGGCACCGCCGGTGCGCCGGACGTCAGGCGGACGTGCCGGCCGGCGCGCCCGCGGCGTGGGACAGCACCGTGGTGACCAGGCGCAGGGCCGCCGCCTTGTCGAGCGGCTCGTTGCCGTTGCCGCACTTGGGGGACTGCACGCACGCGGGGCAGCCGGTCGCGCACGGGCACGCGGCGATCGCGTCGCGCGTCGCGGTCAGCCACACCGGGCCCAGCGCGAACCCACGCTCGGCGAAGCCCGCGCCGCCGGGGTGCCCGTCGTGCACGAACACCGTGGCGTGCCCGGTGTCGGCGTGGACGACGGTCGACAACCCGCCCAGGTCCCAGCGGTCGCACGTGGCGAGCAGGGGGAGCAGGCCGATCGAGGCGTGCTCGGCGGCGTGCAGCGCGCCGGGCGCGGTCTCCGACGTCACGCCGGCGGCTGCCAGCACCTCCGGTGGTGCCGTCCACCACACGGCGGTCGTCCGCAACGTCCGTGCCGGCAGGTCGAGCTCGTGCGTGGAGAGCACCTGCAGGTCCGGGAGGCGCCGCCGCTCGTAGCCCACCACCTGCGTCGTGACGTCGACCTGCCCGTAGCTCCACGTCACCGGCCCCCAGCGGACCTCGCGCTCCACGTCGACCACCGTGGTGGACGTGATCCACTTCGCCCACGTGCCGTGGTCGACGTCCCGTCGCGTCGCCAGCGCGACACCGTCGTCGAGGTGCAGCTCGTCCACCACGAACGTCAGCCCGAGGTGCACGTACACGGCGCCCGGGTGCACCGTGGCGTCGGCCGAGGCCGCGTCGACCGTGCCGAGCAGGCGCCCGGTCCCGGACTCGACCACCCGCACCGGCTGGCCGCCGGCACCTCGCAGGTCCGTCATGCGGCTCGCGGGCTCGGCGTGCGTCCAGTACCAGCCCGAGACGCGGCGCCGCAGGATGCCGCGCTCGGTCAGCTCGGTGAGCAGCTCGAGCGCGCGGTCCCCGAACAGCTCGAGCTCCTCGGTGCGCAGCGGGCGCTCCGCGGCCGCGGCGCACAGGTGCGGTGCGAGGACGTACGGGTTGCCCGGGTCGAACACCGTGGCCTCGACCGGGGCGTCGAGCGCCGCCTCGGGGTGGTGCACCAGGTAGGTGTCGAGGGGGTCCTCCCGGGCGACCAGCACGACGAGCCCGTCGGCGCCCGCCCGCCCGGCCCGGCCGGCCTGCTGCCACAACGAGACCCGGGTACCCGGCCACCCGGCGATCAGCACCGCGTCCAGGCCGGAGATGTCGACGCCGAGCTCCAGGGCGTTGGTGGTGGCCAGCGCCCGCAGGTGACCGGCACGGATGGCGCGCTCGAGCGCGCGACGCTCCTCCGGCAGGTAACCGCCGCGGTACGACGACACGAGCGGGGGCAGCGTCGGGTCCACGGCGGCGAGGTGGCTGCGGGTCGTCGCGGCCACGGACTCGGCGCCGCGCCGCGACCGCGTGAACGCCAGCACCCGGGCCCCGGCCGCGACGAGGTCGGCCAGCAGGTCGGCGATCTCCGCCGTCGCCGTCCGCCGCGGACGGTCCTGCGGCAGGGCCACCAGGTCCTCGCCCGTGCCCAACGGCCCCGAGCCCTCCGCCTGCTCGGTCGGGACCGGGGTCGCGTCGTGGTCTGTCGCGGGCGGAGGAGGCGCGGACGAGGTGGCCCCGGTGCGCAGCGCGGCGGCGAGGTCGGAGGTGCCGGCACCGGTCGCGGTCCCGCCGCCCGCCGTCGTGTCGGGGTCGACGTCGGGTGCGGGCACGTCACGGCGCGGCACCGGGACGACCGTGGCCCAGGGGTCCTCCTCGGGCAGCAGCGAGGCCCACGGGCCGTCGCCGCCCGGCAGCTCGGGCGGTTGCCACAGCACGAAGGTCTTGCGGCCGGCAGGCGAGGCGTCGACCGTGACGGCGTGCACGTCGGCCGCGTCGACCCCGAGGAGCCGTGCCGCGCTCGCCGCAGGGTCGGACGTCGTGGCCGAGGCCATCACCACGACCGGCGCCGCGCCGTACGCCGCGGCGAGCCGGCGCAGCCGCCGCAGGACGAGGGCGACGTGCGCGCCGAACAGCCCGCGGAAGGCGTGGCACTCGTCGACCACGACGACCGCGAGCGACGACATCAGGCGGGACCACGTCGCGTGGGCCGGCAGCAGCGCGAAGTGCAGGAAGTCGGGGTTGGTCAGGACGACGTCCGCGTGCTCGCGCACCCAGCGCCGCTCGTCGCGCGACGTGTCGCCGTCGCACGTCGCCACGCGCACGTCTCGTGTGCCGGCAGCGGCCAGCAGCCGCTCCAGACCCGCGAGCTGGTCGGCCGCGAGGGCCTTGGTGGGGCTGAGGTACAGCACGGTCGGCCGGCGCCCGACCGTCTCGATGCGTCCCGGGTCGAGCAAGGCGCCCGCTGCGCCGCGGCGCACCGCCGACAGCGCGGGCAGCCAGAAGGCGAGGGACTTGCCCGAGCCGGTCGAGGTCGCCAGCACCGTGTGACGACCCGCCCACGCGGCGTCCGCGGCGTCCACCTGGTGCTCCCACGGCCGCTCGACACCGAGCGCCCGGTACCCCCGCACCAGATCGGGGTCCGCCCACCGCGGCCAGTCGGCCCGGTGCCCCTCCCGCGCCGGGAGGTGCCGCACATGGGTCGCCCGGTCCGCCCGCCGACCACCGGCGAGCAGCACGTCGAACAGCTCGCCCGGCCCCACCCCTCGATCCTCCCACCACCGCGGCCCGGCCCTGCCGCGCGCCCGAGCAGGCACGCCGGTGCCCCCGGCGGGCGCCCGCCGGAGCGGCGACTCCGAGGGGCGGGTGTCCCGGCCCCGACGTCCGGGGCCGGACCGACCTCTCACCCGGGTCGGCGTTCTCGTGAGGGCCGCGGTGCGGGAGGATCGCCGGGTGCGTGCCATCGACCTGAACGCGGACCTCGGTGAGGGCGACGGGCCGTGGCGCCTCGAGCCGTCCGCGGACGACGCGCTGCTCGACCTCGTCTCGAGCGCGAACGTCGCCGCGGGGTTCCACGGTGGTGACTCCGCGACCATGGCCGCGACCTGCGTCGCCGCGCTGCAGCGCGGCGTGGCCGTGGGCGGGCACCCGTCGTACGACGACCGCGCCGGGTTCGGGCGCCGACGTCTCGACGTCCCGCCGACGCTGCTGCGCGCGCAGGTCGCCCACCAGCTCGGGGCCCTCGCGGCCGTCGCCGGATCGGTCGGGGCGCGCATGACGCACGTCAAGCCGCACGGCGCGCTGTACAACGCGGTGGTGCACGACGAGGCGCAGGCCCGTGCCGTCGTCGAGGCGGTGATCGTCGTCGACCCGACCCTCGCCCTGCTGGGGCTGCCGGGGTCCCGCGTGCACGCGGTCGCGCGGGCCGCGGGACTGCGCGTCGTCACCGAGGCCTTCGTCGACCGCGGCTACCGGCCCGACGGCACGCTGGTCCCGCGCGACCGCCCCGGCGCCCTCGTCACGGATCCGCGGGCTGCCGCCGCACGTGCCGTGCAGATGGCGCTGGAGGGCACCGTCACGGCCGTCGACGGCACGGTCGTCCGCGTGGACGCGATGTCGCTCTGCGTGCACTCCGACACCCCTGGCGCCGTGGCGATCGCCGCCGCCGTGCGCGACGCGCTGGGTGCGGCGGGTGTCGAGGTCCGACCGTTCCACGTGACACCGGAGGCGGTGCCGCGTCCGGACGGCGGAGCGTCGCGCGGCTCACGAGGCGTCGGGCGGGGCGAGGGGCCCGAGCGGTGAGCGGCCCGCCCGACGCGGGCGCTCCCGACGTGGGCGCCTGCGACGCGGGCGCTCCCGACGTAGGCGCTTCCGATGTGGGCGCTTCCGATGTGGGCGCCTGCGATGTGGGCGCTCCCGACGCGGTGCCGCCCCGGCACGCCGTCGCGCGGGTCCTGCCGTGCGGGGAGGACGCCGTCCTCGTCCAGCTCGCCGGCCTCGACGCGGTGACGGCCCTCGCGGCCGCGCTGCAGGCGGACCCGCCGCCCGGTGTGGTCGACGTCGTGCCCGCGGCCCGGACGGTGCTCGTCCGCGGGGACGTGCGTCGTCGGCCGGTGTGGGAGGCGGCGGTCACGCGCACCGCGGCCGACCTGGGGACCGCCCGGGCGACCGGGGCCCGGCACGCGCCGGCCGGGCGGGTGGTCGAGATCCCGGTGGTCTACGACGGTCCCGACCTGGCGGACGTCGCGCGCGAGACGGGCCTGTCCGTCGAGGAGGTGGTGGCACGGCACCTGGCAGGCGGACCGGGCGGGTACCGCGTCGCGTTCGGCGGCTTCGTCCCGGGGTTCGCGTACGTGACGGGGGTCGACCCGCGGCTGCACGTCCCGCGGCTCGCGACGCCGCGCACCCGCGTGCCCGCCGGTGCGGTGGCGCTCGCGGGCGACTTCACCGCGGTGTACCCGGACGCGTCGCCCGGCGGGTGGCGTCTGCTCGGGACGACGCCCGCCGTGATGTTCGACGTCACCCGCGGGCGGGACGCGGCGGCGCTGCTCGGGCCCGGGGACGCCGTGCGGTTCGTCCCGGCCCGCGGCGCGGCGTCCTCGTCCCGGCCCGCAGCCGCGCAGCACCCGACCCGTGCACCCTCCCCCCGTGGCGGCCGTGCGGTGACGGTCTTCGCGACGGGACCGCTGGTCCTGCTCGAGGACCTCGGCCGGCACGGCCTGGCGGCCGTCGGGGTACCGCGGTCCGGTGCGGCGGACCCGGACGCGCTGCGGCGCGCGAACCGCCTCGTCGGCAACCGGCCCGGCGCGGCGGGGCTCGAGGTGCTGCTGGGCGGCCTGGTGCTGCGGTGCGCCACGACCACGGCCGTCGCCCTGACCGGTGCACCGGTCGCGGCCCACCTCGACGGCGTGCCGGTCCCGCACGGCGTCGCTGTCCGTGCACCCGCGGGAGCCACGCTGCGGCTCGGCTCGCCGCCCGTCGGCCTGCGGAGCTGGCTGGCGGTGCGCGGTGGGCTGGCCGCGCCCGCGGTGCTCGGTTCGCGGTCCGCCGACGTCCTGTCCGGGCTCGGGCCGGCGGTCGTGCGTCCGGGCGACGTGCTGCCGCTCGGCGACGACGTCGACGGCCTCCCGGAGCTGCCGCTCCTGCACGGCCCCGTCCTCGACGTCGGGGTCCCGTCCGGGGTCGCCGCCGGTTCCCCGCCCCCGGACGCCCTCGCCGCCGTCCCCCCGGCCCCCGTCATGCTCCCCGCGTCCGACGGCCCGCGGCTGGACCACCTGGACCCGCCCGGTCGCGCCGCCCTGTGGTCGACGCAGTGGGAGGTGTCACCGGCGAGCAACAGGGTCGCGGTGCGCCTGGCGGGCGCGCCGCTGACGCGTCGGCCGCTGGGTGAGCTCCCGTCCGAGGGGCTGGTCGCCGGGGCGGTCCAGGTGCCGCCCGACGGTCAGCCGGTGGTGTTCGGCGCCGACCACCCGGTGACCGGGGGGTACCCGGTGGTCGCGGTGCTGACCCGCGAGGGCCGGGCCCGTGCGGCCCAGCTGCGCCCCGGCGACCGTGTGCGCCTGACGCGGTCGGCAGGACCGGGCGCGGGTCGCCCGGCCTGACCCGTCGGCGGCACCGGGTCCACGCCCCGCCGCCCGTGCCGCGATTCACCCCGCCCGCGGGACCAACGTCCCGCAGAACCGCGCCGGATGAGGACTGGGGGCGGTACATGTGGTCGTGCTCCGCGCGTTGCACCACAAGATGTTGTGTTCTCCGGGGTTCCCTGGTGATCCACTCAGAGGGACGCAGGACAGCGAAGGAGCGCACGCATGCCGCAGCAGGGCCGTACCGGCAACCCGGTCGTCGTCGATGTCGGGTCGACCGTCGGCGAGTACCTCGACCGCAGCGACTGGCGGGTCAACGCCAACGCCAACCAGGGCTACTCGCTGGGCGGGATGATCCTCAACACGGCGGGCAAGGTCGTCGCCAACTACTGGTTGAGCGAGATCTACCCGGCCGAGGTCGGCCAGGCGCACCGCGACGGCGACCTGCACATCCACGACCTCGACATGCTGTCGGGGTACTGCGCCGGGTGGTCGCTGCGCACGCTGCTGCAGGAGGGCCTCAACGGCGTCCCCGGCAAGGTCGAGGCCCGTGCGCCGAAGCACTTCAGCGCCGCGATCGGACAGATCGTCAACTTCCTCGGGACGATGCAGAACGAGTGGGCCGGCGCGCAGGCGTTCAGCAGCTTCGACACCTTCATGGCGCCGTACGTGCGGCTCGACGGCCTGACGTACCGGGAGGTCCGCCAGGGCATCCAGGAGCTCATCTACAACCTCAACGTGCCGTCGCGCTGGGGCACGCAGACGCCGTTCACGAACCTCACGTTCGACTGGACGTGCCCGGCGGACCTGGCCGACCAGACGCCGTTCGTCGCGGACGAGCCGTGCGACTTCACGTACGGCGACCTGCAGGCCGAGATGGACATGATCAACCGTGCCTACATGGAGGTCATGACCGAGGGCGACGCGTCGGGGCGGGTCTTCACCTTCCCGATCCCGACGTACAACATCACCAAGGACTTCCCCTGGGAGTCCGAGAACGCGCAGCGGCTGTGGGCGATGACGGCCAAGTACGGGCTGCCGTACTTCCAGAACTTCATCAACTCCGACATGGAGCCGGGCGACGTCCGCTCGATGTGCTGCCGCCTGCAGCTGGACCTGCGCGAGCTGCTCAAGCGCGGCAACGGGCTGTTCGGCTCCGGCGAGCAGACCGGCTCGATCGGTGTCGTCACGATCAACTGCGCCCGCCTGGGCTTCACGCACCCCGGTGACGAGGAGGGGCTGCTGGCCGACCTCGACCGGCTGCTGGACCTGGCGCGCACGTCGCTGGAGCTCAAGCGCACCAC
This sequence comes from Actinomycetes bacterium, assembly GCA_023389455.1. Lineage (GTDB taxonomy): Bacteria > Actinomycetota > Actinomycetes > Actinomycetales > Cellulomonadaceae > Cellulomonas. The sequence goes on from JAEWEJ010000017.1 coordinate 6,826, forward strand.
CATCCAGCGGCTCATGGACGACGGCCTGTTCCCGTACTCGCGGCGCTACCTCGGCTCGCTGGACAGCCACTTCTCGACGATCGGCGTCAACGGCCTGAACGAGATGATCCGCAACTACACCGGTGACCTGTACGACATCACCGACGAGCGCGGCCACGCGATGGCGCTGCGCGTGCTCGACCACGTGCGAGCCCGGATGGTCGAGTTCCAGGAGGCGACGGGCAACCTCTACAACCTCGAGGCGACCCCGGCCGAGGGCACGACGTACCGGTTCGCCAAGGAGGACAAGAAGCGCTTCCCGACGATCCTGCAGGCCGGAACGCCGGACCACCCGTACTACACCAACTCCTCGCAGCTGCCGGTGGGGTTCACCGACGACCCGTTCGAGGCCCTCGAGCGCCAGGACGAGCTGCAGACGAGGTACACCGGCGGCACGGTGCTGCACCTGTACATGGCGGAGCGGATCTCGACGCCCGAGGCGTGCCGCGAGCTCGTGAAGCGCGCGCTGAGCACCTTCCGTCTGCCGTACCTGACGGTGACGCCGACGTTCTCGATCTGCCCCGCGCACGGGTACCTGGCCGGCGAGCACCACGTGTGCCCGACCTGCGAGGAGGACGGCGTGACCACGACGTGCGAGGTGTGGACGCGCGTCATGGGCTACCACCGTCCCGTCAGCTCGTTCAACATCGGCAAGAAGGGCGAGCACGCCGAGCGCGTGCCGTTCCTCGAGCCCGCGGGCGCGCCGGCGTGACCTCCGACGCCACCGTGCCGGGCCGCCCCCACGGGGGGCGGTCCGGCCCGGCCGTGCCGACCCGCGAGGCGGACGGCCTGCAGATCGCCGGCCTGGTCCCCCTGTCCACGGTGGACTGGCCGGGCCGGCTGGTGGCCACGGCCTTCCTGCAGGGCTGCCCGTGGCGGTGCACGTACTGCCACAACAGCGCGATCCTCGACCCGTGCCTGCCCGGCGTCGTCCCGTGGTCGGACGTGCGGGACCTGCTGGCGCGGCGTCGCGGCCTGCTCGACGGGCTGGTGCTCTCCGGTGGCGAGCCGACGCGCCAGGTGGCGGTCGTGGACGCGGCGCGCGAGGTGAAGGAGGCCGGCTTCCTGGTCGGGCTGCACACCGCGGGGGCGTACCCGGCGCGGCTCCCGGCCCTGCTGCCGTACGTCGACTGGGTGGGGCTGGACATCAAGGCGCCCGCGCACCTCTACCGCGCGATCACCCGCACGGGCACGGGGACGACCGCGGCGGACAAGGCGTTCGAGTCGCTGCGCGTGGTCCTCGCGTCGGGTGTCGATGTGCAGGTCCGCACCACCGTCGACCCGACGGTGCTGACCGACGACGACGTCGCCGAGCTCAGTGCCGTGCTCGCCGACCTGGGGGTGCGCGACCACGTCCTGCAGCAGGTGCGCCCCGACGGGACCAGCGAGGAGTACGCACGGGCCCTCGCGGACGTGCGCCGCCGGACCGACGGGCAGGGCTGAGCCCGCACCCGGCGACCCGTCAGTCCGTGGGTGCCAGGACGTACACCAGCGACGGCTCGCCGTCCGGCGTGTGCGACGGGACGACGCGCACGCGCCAGCCGGGCAGCTCGATGCCCTCCCAGGCCGCCGCCAGTGCGCGGTCCCGCGCGACGGTCGGGCTGCTGAGCCCGACGGGCGAGCCGTCGTCCTGCGGCAGGGCGTCGTGGAGCAGGCGGGCGGCGGCGACCGCGCGGTCCTCGCCGGGCGTGACGACCTCGGCGGCCCACCCGTCCCCGTGGCGGTGCGCCGTGACCAGCGTCCCGGCGACCAGCGGCACCGCGCGGGGGAAGCCGTCCGGCAGCCCGGTGATCCGGGGGCTGCCCGGTGCGACCGTCAGCTCCCACGGGCCGGCCGAGCCGTGGGCCCGGCCCTCCTCGTCCAGGGTGGTCGCCCACACGTCGTAGTCGCCGGGCAGCAGCGCGCCGGAGCCGTCGCAGGCGGTGAGGCTCAGCGGGGTGAGCTGCGCGACCGTGTCCGGCTCGTCCAGGAAGTGTCCCGTCTCCAGCCACGGCGCCGCACCCGCCAGCGCGTGCACCGGTGCGTCGTCGGTCGGCCCCGGCGTCGGGGGCGTGCCCCGGAGCTCGGCGAGGACCGCGGCGGTGGATGTCGGCAGCGTGTCGACCTGCCGCTGGCTCGTGGCGACGACGACCTCCTTGCGGGTGACGAGCAGCCGCAGCCGCGCGGACTCGCTCACGGTCTCCGGCAGCCTCGACACGGACACGAGCACGTCGGCCTCACGGGTCTGCCAGGTGCCCAGCCCGCGGGCCGAGCCCGGGCCGTCGGCCTCGGCGGACCCGTCCGCGGCCACGTGACCCAGGTCGACGCCGAGCAGCGCGCCCGACGGCAGGGCGGCGACCGACGAGCGGCACGTGCCGGGGTCGGCGTCCGGGTCCGCGGCGGGGGACAGCTCGGCCGTCAGGTGGGGGCCGACGACCGCCACCACCCCGGCGGCGCTCGCGGCGACCGCGACGGTCCCGGCGCTGCGCGTCGCGCGTCGCCGGCGCACCCGGCCGGCCAGGCGCTGGAGCGTCGCGACGGTGGTGTCGTCGTCGGCGTCGCCGAAGGTGCTCGCGAGCCCGGCGGCGTCGGCGACGTCGTGCAGCGCGAGATCCAGCCGTGTGCTCATCGTGACCTCCGGACGGCGACGAGGACCTCGTCGCTGCGGTGCGTGGGTTCCTCGTCGCCTCCGGCGAGCGGGCCCAGGCGCGACTCGAGCGTGCGTGTGGCGTCGGACAGGTACCGCTTCACGGTGCCGACGGACAACGAGAGGGCGTCGGCCACCTGCGCCACCGTCATGTCCTCGAAGTGCCGCAGGACGATGCAGGCGCGCTCCCGCGGCGGCAGCAGCGCGAGTGCCTGCTGCACGGCGAGCCGCGTGGTGACCACCGGCTCCGGGCCGGCGTGCGGCCCGTCGGGCGGGGACGACTCGGCCACGGCGGTGAGGTGCCGGATCGTCGCCCAGTGGCGCCGGCGACGGAACCCGTCGATGTACGTCGTGAGGATGGCGCGCCGGACGTACGCCTCGGCCGACGCCACCTCCCGCGTGCCCCGGCCGCGGGTGAAGGTGCGGACCAGGGCGTCCTGCACCAGGTCCTCGGCCTCGCGCGTGTCACCCGTCAGCAGGTACGCGTAGCCGACGAGTGCGCGCCCGCGGGTGCGCACCAGCTCGTCCAGCGCGTCCTGCCAGGGCGTCACCGGGGCTCCTGTCGTCGTGGTCCGTGCGCGCGCACGATCCGTCACCCATGGTGACGGACGAGCACCCCGAAAGGTTGGGTCGCGCGCACCGGAGCACCCGGATGATGCGGCAGGATCGGCCGCGGGTGCTTGAATGCAGGCGACGCCACAGCCGGGGAGGGGACGTCGATGGACGTGCAGGTCGCCAGCGAGGACGTCGGCGCGCGCACCGTGCTGCACGTCGCGGGCGAGATCGACGTGGCCTCGGCCGGACGGCTGCGCGAGCGCCTCGTGCTGCTGCTGTCGCAGGGTCGCGCCGACCTCGTGGTGGACCTCACCGGGGTGACCTTCATGGACTCCACCGGCCTCGGCGTGCTGGTGGGCGGCCTCAAGCGCGTCCGGATCGCGGGCGGGCGGCTCGTGCTCGTCGTCGACTCCGAGCGGCTCCTCAAGGTCTTCCGCATCACGGGCCTGACCCAGGTGTTCACCATCCACGACACCCTGGACGCCGCGCTCGCGTCCTGACGTCGGGCACCGTCCGCGGGGGACGAGCCGGCCGGCTCGGCGCGCACGTCGACCGTGCGCACGGGCACCTCCCGCTCCGAAGGCCCGCCCGCGGCTCCTCCACCCCCTCGACGGGACGACCGGGCACCGCCGTCGGGGTCCGTCGCGTCGAAGGTGCGATCTACGTCACACCCGCCGCTAGACTCACCGGGTCCGCCGGCAACGGGGCCGGACGGCACGGCGCGCTCAGGGGGCGGCGCCGGTGTGTCGAGGAGGATGCATGCAGCTCGGTGCCACGAGCATCACGATCGTCGCGGCGATCGCCGTCATCGGCCTGGCGGCCCTCGTGGTCGCCGCCGTCCTCCGCCGCCAGGTGCTGGCCGCGGGCGAGGGCACGGCGTCGATGCAGCAGATCGCCCAGGCCGTGCAGGAGGGGGCGTCGGCGTACCTCAGTCGGCAGTTCCGCACGCTGGCGCTGTTCGCGGCGGTCGTGTGCGCGCTGCTGTTCCTGCTGCCGGGGGACAGCGGCGTGAAGATCGGCCGGTCGGTCTTCTTCCTCGTCGGGGCCGGGTTCTCCGCGGCCATCGGGTTCCTGGGGATGTGGCTCGCCACCCGCGCGAACCTGCGCGTCGCGGCTGCCGCCTCGGGCCCCGACGGGCGGGCCGAGGGCGCCCGCATCGCGTTCCGCACGGGCGGTGTCGTCGGCATGGCCGTGGTCGGGCTCGGCCTGCTCGGCGCCGCGCTCGTCGTGCTCGTCTACCGCGGCGAGGCCCCGGCCGTGCTCGAGGGATTCGGCTTCGGGGCGGCGCTGCTGGCCATGTTCATGCGCGTGGGCGGGGGCATCTTCACCAAGGCCGCCGACGTGGGCGCCGACCTCGTCGGCAAGGTCGAGCAGAACATCCCCGAGGACGACCCGCGCAACGCCGCGACGATCGCCGACAACGTCGGGGACAACGTCGGGGACTGTGCCGGCATGGCGGCGGACCTCTTCGAGTCGTACGCGGTCACCCTCGTCGCCGCGCTCATCCTCGGGCGCGCGGCGTTCGGCGAGGAGGGCATGGTCTTCCCGCTGATCGTCACCGCCGTGGGCGCGCTCGTCGCCGCGCTCGGCGTGGCCATCACCCGCGTGCGCGGCGACGAGAGCGGCCTGGCCGCGATCAACCGCGGCTTCTACGTCTCCGCGCTGGTCGGTGTCGTGCTCGCGGCCGTCGCCGCGTACGTGTACCTGCCCGCGTCGTTCGCGAGCCTGGCCGGCGGCACCGCCGGGCTCGAGGGCCACGGCGGTGACCCCCGGCTCGTCGCCTCGGCCGCCGTGCTCATCGGCGTCGTGCTCGCGGGCGTCATCCTGTGGGTCACCGGGTACTTCACGGGGACGACCAGCAAGCCGACGCTGCACGTCGCCCGCACCACCCTCACCGGGCCGGCCACCGTGGTGCTCTCCGGCATCGGGGTCGGCTTCGAGTCCGCGGTCTACACCGCCGGCATCATCGCCGCGGCGATCTGCGGGGTGTTCCTGCTGGCCGGCGGCTCCGTGCCGCTCGCGCTGTTCCTCATCGCCCTGGCGGGCTGCGGCCTGCTCACCACGGTCGGCGTCATCGTCGCGATGGACACGTTCGGGCCGGTGAGCGACAACGCCCAGGGCATCGCGGAGATGTCGGGCGACGTGTCGCCCGAGGGCGCGCAGATCCTCACGGACCTCGACGCCGTGGGCAACACCACGAAGGCCGTGACCAAGGGCATCGCGATCGCCACGGCCGTGCTGGCCGCCACGGCGCTGTTCGGCTCCTACGCCGACGCGGTGCGGGTGGCGCTGTCCGAGATCACGGGCGACGTCGGCGGTGACCTCGTCGTGGCGATGATGTCGTACGACATCATCAGCCCCATCACCCTGGTCGGCGTGATCCTCGGCGGCGCGACCGTCTTCCTGTTCTCGGGCCTGGCGATCGACGCCGTGACCCGCGCGGCCGGCGCCATCGTCTTCGAGGTGCGGCGTCAGTTCCGCGAGAACCCCGGGATCATGACCGGCGAGGTCCGCCCGGAGTACGCGCGCGTGGTCGACATCTGCACGCGCGACTCGCTGCGCGAGCTGGCCACGCCCGGCCTGCTGGCCGCCTTCGCGCCGATCGCGGTCGGGTTCGGCCTCGGGGTGGGGCCGCTCGCCGGGTTCCTCGCCGGCGCCATCGGGGCGGGCGTCCTCATGGCCGTCTTCCTGTCGAACTCCGGCGGCACCTGGGACAACGCGAAGAAGATCATCGAGGACGGCACCTACGGCGGGAAGGGCTCGCCCGCGCACGCGGCCGCCGTCATCGGCGACACGGTCGGCGACCCGTTCAAGGACACCGCCGGTCCCGCGATCAACCCGCTCATCAAGGTGATGAACCTCGTGTCCGTCCTCATCGCGCCCGCCGTCGTCGCGGTGTCCGTCGGCGACGACGCGAACCACACCGTCCGCCTGTCGATCGCCCTCGTCGCCACGGCGATCGCCTTCGGCGCCGTGATCGCGTCGCGGCTGCGGGCCGCGCGCGTCGACCGCGAGGGCCGTCTGGAGCACGAGGCGCAGCTGGTCGGCTGACGCGGGCCGGCCCCGCCGACGCGTCCGCCCTCCTCCGCCGCGGCGGGGGAGGGCGGACCCGTGCTCAGCGGCGCAGCGTCCAGGTGATCGAGACGGGCTCGCTGCTCTCGTCCTCCTGGATCGCGGAGACGAGCGTGAGCGTGCCGGCGCTGCAGGTCGCCGTCGACACCGTCGGCGGCAGCGCCTCGATGGCGTCCTCGGCGGAGCCGTCCGGGACGTCGAGGTCCTCGCCGTCGATCGTGCCCGTCGTGGTCACCTCCAGGCCCGAGGAGTCGACGTCGGAGACGGTCAGCTGGTCGCCGGCGAGCGACCAGCGGGCCGTCAGGTCGCCCACGGACCGCGACGAGGACGACAGCTCCGTGCCGTCGGCGCTGATCGCCATGGCCGACGTGGAGTCCACGGCGGCGCGGAACTCGCCCCCCGCCGCGAACTCGTAGCTCGAGGTGCCGTCGACCACGACCTCGACGGAGCCCTGGTCGTCGCCCGCGTCCACGAGCATCCGCCGCAGGTCGTCCTGCATCGCGGCCAGGTCCAGCCGCCACGTGCCCTGCAGGCACTCCTCGGTGGCGCCGCCCGCCACGGGCTCGTCGCCGGTGACGGGTGCCGAGGCGTCCGGGACCGGGCTGGTCGTCGCGTCCGACGACGTCGGGCCGGCGGTGTCGTCGGGCGCGTCGTCGCCACCGGTGCAGGCGGTCAGCAGCACCGCGGTCAGGGCCGTCGTCACCACAGCGGTCGCTCGTCGCACGGTCCGTCTCCCTCGTCGTGCGCGCGCACGCGCCGCGGTCGTTCCGTCGCCTCCAACGTACGTCACGACGCCGACCGGTACGCTCGCGCGCAACCCGTGGACCCGACGGAGGGACGGACCGTGGACGCGCGCGACGTGGGCACCCTGCGGGTGATGACCTACAACCTGCGTGGGCTGCGCGGCGACGTCGACGCGCTCGTCGGCGTGGTCCGGGCGGCACGGCCCGACGTGCTGGCGGTGCAGGAGCCGCCCCGCGGGCCGACCGGACGGTTGCGGCTGCGCCGGCTCGCCTCCCGCACGGGCCTGCGC
>JAEWEJ010000118.1 GCA_023389455.1 Actinomycetes bacterium
GCGCTGCTCGGCGGGGCCCTGCCGCGGGAACGCGCCGCGAGCGTGCTGGCCGGTCTCGGGGCGCCCCGGGCGATGCGCCGGCGCCTCGTGGTCGGTGAGTCCCTGGGGCTGCTCGCCGCGGCGCTGCCCGCGGCCGTCGCCGTGGCCGCGGCGCTGCCGCTGCTCGTGCTGCGGGTGGTCGACGTGCGCGTCTTCACCGGGACCCCCACGTCCACGACGGCCACCACCGACCCCGTCCTCGTCGTCGGCCTCGGCGGGCTCGGTCTCGTCCTGGGTGGCGCAGCCGTGCTCGTCGCCACCGTGTCCGCCCGCCGGGCTGCCGCGTCCGGTCCGCCGCGAGAAGGAGGAGCACCATGACCACCCCGCCGGACGCCGACGCGGAGATCCTCTGCGAGGACCTCATCCGGGTGTACGTCACCGAAGGTGTCGAGGTGCAGGCCCTGCAGGGGCTCGACCTGCGGGTCGGGCGCGGCGACCTCGTCGCGCTCGTCGGAGCCTCCGGCTCGGGCAAGTCGACGCTCCTGACCATCCTGTCCGGCCTCGACCGGCCGACCGCGGGCACCGCGTTCGTCGCCGGGTGGGACGTGCTGCGCATGACGGGCGCGCAGCGCCGTGCGTACCGGCGCGACGTCGTCGGCTTCGCCTGGCAGCAGACGGCCCGCAACCTGCTGCCGTACCTCACCGCGGCGGAGAACGTCGCCCTGCCGATGGTCGCGACCCGCACGGCGCGCCTGCGCGAGCGCACGGCGCGCGTCGACGAGCTGCTCGAGGTCATGGGGGTGGCGCACTGCCGCGACCGCCGTCCGGCCGAGATGTCGGGCGGCGAGCAGCAGCGCGTGGCGATCGCGACGGCGGTCGCGAACCGGCCGCGGGTGCTGCTCGCCGACGAGCCCACGGGTGAGCTGGACGAGGAGACGTCGGCGGACGTGCTCGAGGCGATCCGGCACGTCAACGAGACGTTCGGGACCACGACGCTCATCGTGACGCACGACCCGCTGGTCGCCGACCACGTGCGGCGCACCGTGCAGATCCGCGACGGTCGCACGTCGCGCGAGACGCTGCGCCGCACCGCCGTCGGAGACGACGGGAACGCGGCGCTGCACGCCGAGGAGTTCACCGTGATCGACCGTGCCGGCCGGCTGCAGCTGCCGACCGAGTACGTCGAGCAGCTCGGGCTGCGGGACCGGGTGCGGCTCGGGCTCGAGCCCGACCACGTGCGCGTGCACCCGGGCACGACAGCGCCGACCGGCCCCGCCGAGGCAGCGGAGGCACGGCAGGCACCGGAGGCACCGCAGGCACCGCAGGAGGAGTCATGAGCACGATCCGCGCCGAGGCGCTGACCTGCACGTACGGGTCGGGGGCCGCTGCCGTCCACGCGCTGCGCGGGGTGGACCTGGAGGCCGCGCCGGGTGAGCTGCTGGTCGTGCGCGGCCGGTCGGGGTCCGGCAAGTCGACCCTGCTGCACGCGCTCGGCGGGCTCGTCCGGCCGACGTCGGGCAGGGTCCACCTCGACGGCACCGACCTCACCGCTCTCGGCGAGGCCGACCTGCTCCGGGTGCGCCGTGAACGGATCGCGTTCGTCTTCCAGACGTTCGGGTTGCTGCCCGTGCTGTCGGCGTCCGAGAACGTCGAGGTGCCGCTGCGGCTCCTCGAGCTCGACCCCGCGGAGCGGGACGCGCGCGTCGCGACCGCGCTCGACGCCGTCGGGCTGACGCGGCACGCCGCGCAGCGGCCGGACGAGCTGTCCGGCGGGCAGCAGCAGCGCGTCGCGATCGCGCGGGCCCTGGCGACGCGCCCGCAGGTGCTGCTGGCCGACGAACCCACCGGTCAGCTCGACAGCCAGAACGCCCTGTCCGTGGTCGGGCTGCTGCTCGAGCTCGCCCACGAGCACGGTGTCACGACCGTCGTGACGACGCACGACCCGGCCGTCGCGGAACGCGCCGACCGGGTCGTCGAGCTGCGGTCCGGCGTCCTGGCCGCAGCCGCACGCGCCTGACACGCCCGCTCCCGCGGCCCGAGGGCAGGTCCGGGGAAACGGTCGAACCACGGGTATTGACGTTAAACCACCGACACGACAGCATTCGGACAACCCGTTCTGCAGCGTTGCAGACCGCGGGTACGGCGTGGGCGTCGAGTGCGTCCGCGTCCTTCCGCCAGGGGGAAGCATCTCATCGGCTCTCGACGCGGAGAGCGGGTCCGCTGCGCCCACCTGCCGGTCGGCGACAGAGGGAGAGGAATCGATGAGGATGACTCGACGAGGACCAGCCGGGCACCGCCGCACCACGGCCGTGGTCACCGGTGCCGCGCTCGTGATGGGAGGAGCGGCCATGGCGCCCGCCGCAGCGGCCGACGGGGTCGCACCGGACCCGTGGGTGTCGGTGACCCCCGAGGGGTACTACCGCTTCACCGCGCCGCAGGCCGTCGTGCGCGACATCGTCGGCGGCACGCCGCAGGTCGTGGAGCTGCAGGGCAACATCGGCCCGGCCGGCACGTGGTCCGACCTGGCGATGGACCCCAGCGGCACGGACTACCCGACCCAGGTCGGGATCCTCGACCCCGGCCTGTACTACTACCAGTACACGGCGACGTTCCCGGACCGCACCAAGAGGTCCTTCCGCAACCCGGACACCCCCGTGGCGATCGAGTCCAAGCCGAGCTGGAACACGTTCTTCGTACCCGGCCCGTCGGTGCAGTGGATGGCCGACGTCGCGAACGGCGGCGACGTCACCGAGCTGACGTGGGACAGCCCGGTCTCGGGTGACGAGCGCACGTCGCTGGTGTGGACGCCGCCCGGCTACGACGCCGAGCGCGAGGATGCCTACCCGGTCCTCCACCTGCTCGCGGACTCGAGCCAGTCCGCCGACGAGTGGACCGAGCTGGGCCGCGCGCGGCAGGTGCTCGACAACCTCGCCGCCGAGGGCCGGCTGACGCCGATGGTCGTCGTCATGTCGCAGCTCGGGGGCGCCGACCCGCGGGCCGAGCTGCTCGACGGCGTCGCCGCCGCCACCGGCGAGGCGTTCAACGTGTCGGCGGACGCCCAGGCGCTGGCCGGCATCGGCACCGGCGCGCAGCAGGCCCTCACGGTCCTGCGCACCGACCCGGGCGTCTTCCGCGAGGTCGCGTCGTTCTCGGGCCGCCTCACCGGCTCGATCAGCGCGACGACGGCGCGTGAGATCAACGAGGGCACCGACCGGCTGCGCGTCTACGTCGGCAACGTGCTCGACCCCGCCTACAACGCGACGCACGACATGCTGCGTGCGCTGGAGCGCGCGGGCGTCGAGCACGAGTTCGACGGCGTCGACCCCGACACCGGCGGCACCTGGGACACGTGGCGCGAGGGGCTGCGGGACTTCGCGTCGCGCGTCTTCACCGACGCCGGCCACGGCCCGCGCGAGGGTCACGGCCCGCTCGACGAGCGCTACACGGCGCCCGCCACCGGCTCGATCACCACGCCCCACGTCGACGAGGACGGCATCGTCACGTTCGAGACGGGCACGCAGTTCAAGGACGCGAAGGACGTCACCGTGTGGGCCAACTGGGCCCCCAACGGTGCCTGGTTCCGCGTGCCGATGACCAAGGTCGGCGACCGCTGGCGGCTGCAGATGGGCCCGCTCGACGGGTTCTACTACTACCGCTACGTGGTCGACGGGGTCGACGTGAAGGACCCCGAGGACACGGTCAACACCCTCACCGGCGTCAGCCCGCTGTTCGTGCCCGGCGAGACGGACCGCCTGCTCGGGGACCTGCCCGCGGAGGACCGCGGCAACCTGGAGGTCCTGACCTACCAGAGCGCGGTGGCGAACGAGGAGCGCAAGGCGTACGTCTGGACACCCAAGGGCTACGACCCGAACCGCGCCGAGCCGTACCCCGTGCTGTACCTCAACCACGGCGGCGGGCAGAACTACGGCGACTGGGTCGAGGTGGGCCGCGCCCCGCAGATCCTCGACCACTACGTCAAGGACGGCGCGATCGTCCCGATGGTGGTCGTCATGGGCAACGGCAACGTGCCGGACTTCCCGGCCGAGCTCATGGAGAACCTCGCACCGGCCGCCCGCGCCCAGTACAACATCGCCGACGACGCCGCGGGTCAGGCCATCGCCGGACTGTCGATGGGCGCCATGAACACGCTCAACACGTGGCTGACCCGACCGGGCCAGTTCGGGTGGATGGGCGCGTTCTCCGGGGGTCTGTTCTTCAACACCCCGACGTTCGACCCCGCCGCCGTCAACGCCGAGACCCGGCTGGCGCGCGTGTACACCGGTGACAGGACCGACTTCACGTACCAGGCGACGATGGACCTGCTGGACCTGCTGGAGACCAACGGCATCGAGCACGAGTTCGCCGGGGTCACCCAGGGTCCGCACGGGTTCGACACGTGGCAGAAGAACCTGATCGACCTGCTGCCGCGCCTGTTCCGCGACCCGGCCACCACGCAGGGCGTCGAGCTGAAGGCCGTCGTGCCGGAGGGTCAGGACGGCGTCCTGGCGCTGTCGGTCGCGGGCGACAGCGTCACGCTCGACGGGCCGCAGAACACCGGGACCGCGCTGCAGTTCCGGGGGCAGCTGCCCGCCGTGACGGTCGCCGACTCGCGCTCCGTCTCGCAGGCCGGGGTCACCGGGTGGGCGGTCACCGGGCAGGCGTACTCGTTGGACTCCGGATCGCGTCTGCTCGACGCGAAGCACCTGGGCTGGACGCCGCGTGTCGAGACCCCGCGTGCGGGGGTCGCCGCCGGTGACGCCCGCGCCACCGCGCTCGGCGGCGGCGAGGGCCTCGTGGTCCCGGGGCGTCTGGCGTCGGCCACGCCGGAGGGCCGTCTCGGCACGACGACGCTGGGCGCGGACCTCGTGCTCGACGTCCCGGTCGACACGGCGCCCGGCGAGTACACGGGCACGCTCAGCCTGTCGCTGTTCCCCGTCGACTGACGGACCGACCGACCGGTGCGCGGCGGGGGGCC
>JAEWEJ010000255.1 GCA_023389455.1 Actinomycetes bacterium
CTCCCGGCGGACGGCGACCCGTCGACCCTCGACCTGGACGCCCACCACGCGCTGGCCCGCGAGGCCGCGGCGGCCGGCACCGTCCTGCTGCGCAACGAGCCGGTCGACGGCGCCCCGCTGCTGCCGCTGGCGGGCACCGCCGGGCTCCTCGTCGTCGGGGAGCTCGCCCGCACCCCGCGCTACCAGGGCTCCGGGTCGTCGCAGGTCACGCCCACGCGCCTGGACGACGCGCTCGGTGCGCTGCGCGCCGTCGACCCGACGATCGCGTTCGCCCCCGGGTTCACGGTGGCCGGCGGCCCCGACGGCGACGACGACGCCCTGCTCGCGCAGGCGGTCGAGGCGGCACGCACGGCCGGGACCGTCGTCGCGTTCCTGGGGCTGCCCGGGCCCGACGAGTCCGAGGGCTACGACCGTCCCCGGCTGGGGCTGCCGGACAGCCAGCTGCGCCTCCTCGCCGCCCTCGCCGAGGTGAACCCGAGGGTCGTGGTCGTGCTCGCCAACGGCTCGGCGGTGAGCGTCACGCCGTGGCGCGACCACGTGGCCGCGATCCTCGAGACCTGGCTCGGCGGGCAGGCGGGCGGGTCCGCCGTGGCGGACGTCCTGCTCGGCGTGCGGGAGCCGGGCGGCCGGCTCACCGAGACGATCCCGCACCGGATCGAGGACACCCCCGCCTTCGGCAGCTTCCCCGGCGAGGCGGGTCGGGTGCGCTACGGCGAGGGCGTGCTGGTGGGGTACCGCTGGTACGACACGCGCGTCATGGACGTCGCCTACCCCTTCGGGCACGGCCTGGGGTACACCACGTGGGCGTACGACGGCCTGCGCGTCGGGGTCCACGGCGAGGGCGCCGACGTGCGCCTGGACGTCACCGTCACGGTGACGAACACGGGGGCTCGCGCCGGGCGCGAGGTGGTGCAGGTGTACGTGCGCGACCCCGAGGCGGCGGTCGTGCGGCCGACCCGCGAGCTGCGCGCGTTCGCCCCGGTCGACCTGGAACCGGGTGCGTCGCGCGAGGTGACGTTCACCCTCGGCGCGCGTGCGCTGTCCTACTGGCACCCCGGGCTGCGGAGGTGGGTCGTCGAGAGCGGGCGGTTCGTGATCGAGGTGGGCGCGTCGTCGCGCGACGTGCGGGCGTCGGCCGCCGTCGACGTGGTCGGCGAGCCGATGTGGGGCGAGCTGACGGGTGACTCGACGCTCGCGGAGTGGATGGAGCACCCCGTCGGCTCGCGGGTGCTGGCCTCGGCGCTCGAGGGCGCCGGGCTGCCGGACCTCGACCCGACCGTCGCGGCGATGGTCGCGCAGATGCCGCTGCGGGTCATCGCCGACCTGGGCGTCCAGGGGATGACGCCGCAGGACGTCGACACGCTGGTGGCCGCGACCCGCTGAGGCCGGACCGGCGGACCGACCGACCGCCGGCGGGTGCGGGCACGTCCCTCACGGACGTCCCGCACCCGCCGGCGGTGCTCAGCGCGTGGCGGTGACCGTCAGGCCGCCGTCGGCGAGGTCGACGCGCAGCGCGTCGCCGTCGTGGACCTCCCCCGCGAGCAGCGCGCGGGCCAGACGGTCGCCGATCTCCTTCTGCACCAGCCGGCGCAGCGGCCGCGCCCCGTACGCCGGGTCGTAGCCCTCGAGCGCGAGCCACTCGCGCGCCCCCTCGGACACGTCGAGCGTGAGGCGCCGGTCGGACAGGCGCCGGGCCAGCGACGCGACCTGCAGGTCGACGATCTGCCCGATCTCCTCCAGCGTGAGGGCGTCGAACAGCACGATGTCGTCGAGCCGGTTGAGGAACTCCGGCTTGAACGCCGAGCGCACGGCGCCCATGACCGCCTCACGCTTCGCGGCGTCGTCCAGCACGGGGTCGACGAGGAACTGCGAGCCGAGGTTCGACGTCAGCACGAGGATGACGTTGCGGAAGTCGACCGTGCGGCCCTGGCCGTCGGTCAGCCGACCGTCGTCGAGCACCTGCAGCAGGATGTCGAAGACCTCGGGGTGCGCCTTCTCGACCTCGTCGAGCAGCACGACGGAGTAGGGGCGCCGGCGCACGGCCTCGGTGAGCTGGCCACCCTCCTCGTAGCCCACGTACCCGGGGGGCGCACCGACCAGGCGCGCGACCGAGTGCTTCTCGCCGTACTCCGACATGTCGATGCGGACCATGGCGCGCTCGTCGTCGAACAGGAAGTCCGCGAGCGCCTTCGCCAGCTCGGTCTTGCCGACACCCGTGGGGCCGAGGAACAGGAACGAGCCGGTGGGCCGGTCGGGGTCCGAGATGCCGGCGCGCGCCCGGCGCACCGCGTCGGAGACCGCCGCGACGGCCTTCGTCTGGCCGATCAGGCGCTCGCCGAGCACCTCCTCCATGCGCAGCAGCTTCTGGGTCTCGCCCTCCAGCAGCCGCCCGGCCGGGATGCCCGTCCACGCGGCGACGACCTCGGCGACCTCGTCGGGCCCGACCTTCTCCGCGATCATCGGCGTCTGCTCGGTCGCGAGCTCGGTGTCCTCCGCGGCCTCGGACTCCTCGGCGTGCGCGATCTCCTTCTCCACGGCCGGGATCTCGCCGTAGAGCAGGCGCCCGGCGGTCGCGAGGTCGCCCTCGCGCTGGGCGCGCTCGGCGTCGGCGCGCAGCTGGTCGAGACGGGCCCGCAGGTCGCCGACGAGGTTGTGCCCGGCCTTCTCCTTCTCCCAGCGGGCGTTGAGCGCGGCGAGCTCCTCACGGCGGTCGGCCAGGTCGGCGCGCAGCCGCTCCAGCCGGTCGAGCGAGGCCGGGTCGTCGGACTCCGACAGCACGACCTCCTCCATCTCCAGGCGCGTGACGGCGCGCTGCAGCTCGTCGATCTCCACCGGGGAGGAATCGAGCTCCATGCGCAGCCGGGACGCGGCCTCGTCGACGAGGTCGATGGCCTTGTCGGGGAGCTGGCGCCCGGTGATGTACCGGTCGGACAGCGTCGCGGCGGCGACCAGCGCGGAGTCCGCGATGGTGACCTTGTGGTGCGCCTCGTAGCGCTCCTTGAGGCCGCGCAGGATCGCGATGGTGTCCTCGACCGAGGGCTCCCCGACGAAGACCTGCTGGAAGCGGCGCTCCAGGGCCGGGTCCTTCTCGATGCGCTCGCGGTACTCGTCGAGCGTGGTGGCGCCGACCAGGCGCAGCTCGCCGCGCGCGAGCATGGGCTTGAGCATGTTGCCCGCGTCCATGGCGCCCTCGCCGCCGGCACCCGCGCCGACGACCGTGTGCAGCTCGTCGATGAAGGTGACGACCTGCCCGTCGGACGCGGTGATCTCCTCCAGGACGGCCTTGAGCCGCTCCTCGAACTCGCCGCGGTACTTGGCGCCCGCGACCATCGACGCGAGGTCGAGCGAGACGAGCTTCTTGTCCCGCAGCGACTCGGGCACGTCGCCCGCGACGATGCGCTGCGCGAGGCCCTCGACGACGGCGGTCTTGCCGACGCCCGGCTCACCGATCAGCACGGGGTTGTTCTTGGTGCGCCGCGAGAGCACCTGCACGACGCGGCGGATCTCGGCGTCGCGGCCGATCACGGGGTCGAGCTTGCCGTCGCGCGCCCGCTGCGTGAGGTCGACGCCGTACTTCTCGAGCGCCTTGTAGGTGCCCTCGGGGTTGGGGCTGGTCACCCGGGCGTTGCCGCGCACGGTGGGCAGCGCGGCCAGCAGGGCGTCACGGGACGCACCGACGGAACGCAGCGCGTCGGCGACGCCGGACTGCCCGGCGGCCAGGCCGATGAGCAGGTGCTCGGTGGACACGTAGTCGTCACCGAGGCTGCGCGCCTCGGCGTTGGCGGCCTCCAGCGCGGCGGCCGTCTGGCGCGACGCGGACGGCTGCGCGACGGACGACCCGGTGGAGGAGGGCAGGTTGACGAGGATCCCGCGCACCGCGCGACCGAGCTGCCGACGGTCGGCGCCGACCGCGTCGAGCAGGGCGTTGGCGACGCCGCCCTCGTCCTGCTGGAGGAGGGCGTTGAGGACGTGCGCCGGCTCGAGCTGCGGGTTGCCGGCGGCGCTCGCCTGGGCGATCGCGTCGCCCAGCGCCTCCTGCGAGCGGGTGGTGAACTTCGCGTCCAACGAGGACCTCCGTGGGGTGGTGCACCTGTCGTCTGTGTCGTCGACAAGGTCAACGACGGCCGAAGTTGAGTCTATTCCGCTCAACTTCGGGTCGCCATCCGCCGGGCCCAACCGTCACCCGCTCGACACGCCTGCGTCGTCCGCACGACACCTCACCTGCCTAGCGTCGGCCGCGACACCGACCGAGAGCGGGGCACCGATGACCCTCACGCTGACCCTCGTCCGCCACGGACGCACCCACTTCAACGCACGCCGGATCCTGCAGGGCCGCTGCGACTCCCCCCTGACGCGCGACGGCCGCGCCGGGGTGCGCACCACCGCCCGGCACCTCGCGGGCACACCGTTCACCGCCGCCTGGTCCTCCCCGTCGGGACGTGCCGTGGCCACGGCCGTCGAGCTGTTGCGCCACCACCCGGACGTCCCGCTGCGCACCGACCGCGGGCTGCTCGAGTACGCGTTCGGCGTGTACGAGCAGAGGCCGGAGCGTGTCCTCGACCAGGTGGTCGCCTGGCCCGACCTGGTGACCGACGTCCTGGCCGGCACGCACCCCGGGCTGCCGGGCGGGGAGACCGGCGCCGACTTCATGGACCGCACCCGTGACGTGTTCGCGCGCCTGGCCGCCGCGCACCCCGAGGGCCACGTGCTGGTCGTCGGGCACGGGCTGGCGCTCGGCGCGTACCTCGCGACCGTCGACGAGGTCGGGCTGGTCCCGCTGCCCAACGCCTCGGTGTCCACCGTCGAGGTGGCCCCGGACGGTGCGGCCCGCATCACGTCCCTCGCGCTCGACGTCGCCGGCTCCGGCCACGTCGCGGCCCGGCCCATGCGCACCCCGACGCCGGTGCCGTCCGTCGCCTGACCGCGCGACGCCACCCGGTCGGCCGACCCCGCGGTCGGCCACCGGGTGGTGCACGCGTGCGAGGATCACCGCGTGGTCGACGACGAGGACGCCCGCCCGACGCCCGGGACCTGGGAGGACGAGCGCACCGACGTGCTCGCCGGCCCCTGGCGGGCCCGCACCCTGCACCTGCGCCCCGACGCGGTCGCCCGCCGCACCGGCGTCGACCCGGTGGCCACGCTCGTGCGGCGCGTCCGTGACACGGACGCCCCGCAGACCCGCCGCGCCGTGCTCCACCTGCACGGCTTCGTCGACTACTTCTTCCACCCGCACGTGGGTGACGCACTGGCCGCCGCGGGGTACGACACCTACGCCCTGGACCTGCGGGACCACGGCCGGTCCATCCGGCCTGGCCGGCCGCCCAACGAGACCACCGACCTCGCCGCGTACGCCGAGGAGATCGACGCGGCCGTCCGCCTGCTGCGCCGCGACCACGACGTGCTCGTGCTCATGGGCCACTCCACCGGCGGGCTGACGGCCGCGCTGTGGGCCGACGCCCGCCGCGGCCTCGGCCTGGTCGACGCCCTCGTGCTCAACTCCCCGTGGCTCGACCTGCGCGGCTCGCTGTTCGAGCGGACCCTGCTGACCCGCATGATCGACCTCGTGGGCGGCCGCGCACCGCGGATCCCGCTGCGCGGCATCGCGCCGCACTACGGCCGGGCGCTGCACCGCGACACCGGCGGGGAGTGGGACTACGACCTCGCCTGGAAGCCGCACGACGGCTTCCCCGTCCACGCCGGGTTCGCCCGCACGGTGCGCCGCGCGCACGCCCGCGTCGCCCGCGGGCTCGCCGTCGACGTCCCGGTGCTGGTGCTCGCCTCCGACGCCGCGGGACCGGACGACCGCCACCACGACGCGCTGCTGGCCACCGACTCGGTGCTCGACCCCGCCCAGATCGCCCGCCGCGCGCACCGCCTCGGCGACGACGTCACGTACGTCGAGGTGGCCGGCGGGGCGCACGACCTGGCCCTGTCGGCGCCGCCCGTGCGCGAGCGCTACCTGCGCGAGGTCACCGACTTCCTGGCGTCCCGCCTGCCGCCTCGCTGAGGGGCGGCGGGACGAGCGACGGCTCGCCCGGCTCGGACAGCGACAGGACGACGCCGACCACGCCCGGGGACGCGCGCAGGGCGGCCTCGACCTGCGCCAGCAGGTGGGACGCCTCCACCTCGTCGTGGTCGCCCGTCAGGTCGACCGCGCCCGTGAGGAACACCCGGCGCGCGCCGACGACGTCGATGCGCAGCTGGGTCACCCGCGCGACCTGCGGCATCGCGAGGATCGCTCGCAGCGCGGCCGCGTGCAGGGCGGGGTCGACGGTCTCCCCGACCAGGAACCGCACGTTGCGCCAGATGAGCACGGACGCGACGACCGCCAGCAGCAGACCGACCAGGATCGAGCCGATCGCGTCGGGCACCGACGAGCCCGTCACCTGGTTGGCCACGATCCCCCCGGCGGCGATGACCAGGCCGATCAGCGCAGAGGCGTCCTCGAAGAACACGGCACGGACCGTGGGGTCGGACGTGGCCAGCACCTGCTCGAGCACGCCCCGGTCGCGGGCCCGCGCCTCCGCCCGGCTCTGCCGCCACGCCTGCAGGAACGACGTGCACTCCAGGACGAACGCGACCGCGAGCACGACGTACGCGACGAGGAAGTCCGAGGCGGGCTCGGGGTCCGTGAGCTCGTGGACGCCGTGGGTGACCGACACCCCGGCGCCGACCGCGAACAACCCGATCGCGGCGAGCATCGACCAGACGTAGACCTCCCGGCCGTAGCCGAACGGGTGGGACGCGTCGGCGGGCCGTCCGGCGCGGCGCTGGGCGACGATGAGGAACACCTCGTTGCCGGTGTCCGCCCACGAGTGCGACGCCTCGGCGAGCATCGAGGCGGCCCCGGTGATGCTCGCGGCGACGGTCTTGGTGGCTGCCACCAGCACGTTGGCCAGCAGCGCCAGGACCACGGTCCGCGTCGACTCGCCGCCGCCGTCGGCCGGGCGCACGGGCCCCTGCATCCCCCGGCCCGCCGCCGTCCCCGCGGCGTCGGGCGTGCGCTCGTGTGCCCCCATGCGTCCGGAGTAGCACGACCGCCCGTCGTGCGCGCGGCGGGACGCGGTGGTTGGCTGTCCTCGCCCTGCGGACGCCGTCCGCCCCCCGAGCGCGGAGGACACATGACCGTCAGCACCAGCCCGTGGCCCGCCGGAGTCCCCGGCTGGGCGGACCTCACCGTCACGGACCTGGGGCCGACGCAGCGGTTCTACGGGGGCCTGCTCGGCTGGCAGCTGAGCATCGGCGGCCCCGAGACGGGCGGGTACGTCACGGCCACGGTCGACGGGCACGTGGTGGCGGGCATCAAGGTCGCCGACGTGCCGCGTCCCGCCGGGTGGTGCGTGTACCTGGCCACGGACGACCTCGCGCAGAGCGTCGAGCGCGGCGTGGCGGCCGGCGCGTCGGTCGTGGTCGAGCCCGTGACGGAGCTCGACCTGGGGCGCCTCGCGGTGCTGTGCGACCCGACGGGCGCCGTCGTCGGGCTCTGGGAGGCGGGCACGCGCACCGGCTGGCAGGTGACCGACGTGCCGGGCGCGTTCGTCTGGGCCGAGCAGATGTCGCACGACCCGGACGCCGCCCGGCGGTTCTACACCGCGCTGTTCGGGTACGAGCAGCAGGACATGAGCGCGCCCGACTTCACGTACGCGTCGCTGGCCGTGGGCGGGACGCCCGCGGTCGGCATCGGCGGGTACGGGCCCGGCGCGGGTGACGTGCCCGCGGCCTGGACCTGGTACGTCGCCGTGGAGGACGCGGACGCGATCGCGCCGCGCGTCGCCGAGCTGGGCGGCGAGGTCGTCAGCGGCCCGGAGGACACCCCGTACGGCCGGATGCTGCTGGTCCGTGGCCCTGCGGGCGAGGTGATGGCGCTGCTGCAGCCCACGCCGGAGGACGTCGTCGCCTGAGCCGGTGCGTAGGGTGGACGCCGTGCAGCCCGACGTGTTCACCCACCGTGCGTCGCGCCCCCACGAGCCGCTGCGCACCTTCCACCCCCGCCGCGCCCCGCTGGGCGCGGACCGCGCCGACGCGCTGACGCGCCTCTTCCCGCGCTGGGGCTTCTCGGTGGACGACCCCCGGGTGCCGCCGCCGCGCACGCCGGACGGGACCCTGGACACCGTGGCGCTGTTCGGGCGCACCGCGCCGCTGGTCGTCGAGATCGGCTCCGGCATGGGCGACGCGACCGCCGCGATGGCCGCCGCGGACCCCGCCCGGGACTGGCTCGCGGTCGAGGCCCACCTGCCCGGCGTCGCGGCGCTGCTTCTCCTCGTCGAGCGCCTGGGCCTGAGCAACGTGCGGGTCGCGCACGGCGACGCGCTGCGCCTGCTGCGGGCCGACGTCGCGCCGGGGTCCCTCGACGCGGTGCACGCGTTCTTCCCCGACCCGTGGCCCAAGCCCCGGCACCACAAGCGGCGTCTGGTGCAGCCCACCCACGTCGCGCTGCTGCGCGACCGGCTGCGTGTCGGCGGCACGCTGCACGTGGCGACGGACTGGGCCGAGTACGGCGAGCAGATGCGCGACGTGCTCACCGCGGACCCGGACCTGGAGGGCGGGGTCGTGCCGCGCCCGGCGCACCGGCCCGTCACGCGCTTCGAGCAGCGCGGGCTGGACCTGGGGCACGAGGTGACCGACGTGATCGTGCGGCGCGTCCGATGAGGCTGCTCCTGGTGCCCGGCACCAGCCCGGACCGGTGGGCGCGGGTGTGGCGCGAGCGCCTGCCCGGGGACCCGCTGGAGGTCGTGCACGGCGACGCCGCAGGGGCCGTCGACGCGGTCCTGGCCGGCGACGTCGACGCCGCCGTGCTGCGGCTGCCCCCGGCGGTCGACATCGCACCCGCAGGGCTCCCCGCGGTGACGCCGCGCACCGCCGACGGCTGGGCGGTCGTCCCCCTGTGGACCGAGCAGACCGTCGTCGTCGTGCCGAAGGACCACGTGCTGACGGTCGTGGACGAGGTCGACGTCGCCGACCTCGCGGGCGAGACCGTGCTCGTGCCCGGCGACGACGTGCTCGGCTGGACGCCTCCGGGCGTCGAGACCCTCGAGGTGCCCGACGTGCCGACCGCGGCCGACCTGGTCGCGTCCGGCACCGGCCTGCTGGTCGTGCCGCACGCGCTGGCCCGGCTGCACGACCGGCGCGACACCGCCGTGCGCCCCGTCCCGGACGCACCGGGATCGCCCGTCGTCCTGGTGTGGCGTGCCGACCGCGAGCACCCGCACGCGCAGGAGCTCGTGGGGATCGTCCGCGGACGCACCGCGGGCAGCTCACGCGGGGTGGCCGGCACCCCGCCGCCGGGCCCGGCCGCCACCCCGGCGGCACCCCGGGCGC
>JAEWEJ010000260.1 GCA_023389455.1 Actinomycetes bacterium
GGCGGCCGCGCCGCCGACGCCCCCGGTGGTCCGCGCGTCGGCCGCCCCGGCGGCGAGCGCCGCCCCGCGCAGCTCGAGGTACTCCTCGACCCCGCCCGGCAGGTCGCGCAGGTGCCCGTCGCCGAGCAGCGCGACCTGACGGTCGCACACCCGCTCCAGCAGGTAGCGGTCGTGCGAGACGACGACCAGCGTGCCGGGCCACCCGTCGAGCAGGTCCTCGACCGCGGCGAGGGTGTCGGTGTCGAGGTCGTTGGTCGGCTCGTCGAGCAGCAGCACGTTCGGCTCGGCCACCAGCAGGCGCAGCAGCTGCAGCCGGCGCCGCTCCCCGCCCGACAGCTCCCGCACGAGGGTGCGGGCGCGCTCGCGCGTGAAGCCGAGCTTCTCGACCAGCTGGGCGGCGGTCAGCTCCTTGCCACCGACGACGACGGTCCGCTTCTCGCGCTCGACGGCCTCGACGACGGTCAGGTCCGCGACCTCGTCGAGGTCCTCGACGTCCTGGCGCAGCTCGGCGACGCGCACGGTCTTGCCGCGGCGCACCCGACCCGCGGTGGGCACGGCCTGCCCCGTGAGCAGCCGCAGCATGGTCGTCTTGCCGGCTCCGTTGACGCCGACGACCCCGTACCGGTCCCCGGGGCCGAGGCGCCAGGTGACGTCGTCGAGCAGCACCCGCCCGTCGGGCAGCGCGTAGGTGACGTCCTCGAGGTCGAGCACGTCCTTGCCGAGCCGGGCGGTGGCGGTGCGGGCCAGCGCGAGGGAGTCGCGCGGCGGGGGCTCGTCGGCGATCAGCGCCGTGGCCGCGTCGATGCGGAACTTCGGCTTGGACGTGCGCGCCGGTGCGCCGCGCCGCAGCCAGGCCAGCTCCTTGCGCAGCAGGTTCTGCCGCTTCGACTCGACCGTCGCGGCCTGCTGCGCGCGCTCGGCACGCGCCAGCACGTAGGCGGCGTACCCGCCCTCGTACTGGTCCACGACGCCGTCGTGCACCTCCCAGGTGCGCGTGCAGACCGCGTCGAGGAACCACCGGTCGTGGGTGACGACGACCAGCGCGCCACCGCCGCGCGCGTACCGGTCCACCAGGTACCCCGCGAGCCACGCGACGCCCTCGACGTCGAGGTGGTTCGTGGGCTCGTCGAGCACCAGCACCTCGTCGTCGCGCACGAGCAGCGCGGCCAGGGCGACCCGGCGTCGCTGCCCGCCGGACAGCTTCGCCAGTGGAGCCTCGAGGTCGACGTCCGCGAGCAGCCCGGCGTGCACGGCACGGACGCGGGCGTCGGACGCCCACTCGTGCGCGTCGGCGGAGCCGTGGACGGCGTCGAGCACCGTGCCGGGGCCGAGGTCGTCGCGCTGGTCGAGCAGGGCGACCCGGGTGCCGCCGGCGCGGGTCACGCGGCCGGTGTCGGGCTCCTGGCGTCCCGAGAGCACGCGCAGCAGCGTGGACTTGCCGGCGCCGTTGGGGCCGACGACGCCGATGCGCTGGCCGTCGTCGACCCCGAGGCTGACGCCGTCGAGGAGGGTGCGGGTACCGAGGGTGAGGTGGACGCGGTCGGCGCCGAGAAGGTGGGGCATGAGGACCTCAGCGTGCCAGGTACGCCGCGGGCCTGTCGAAGACGCTCAGTCGGAACCCGACCCCGCCAGCACCTCGCGGACGCGGACGCGCCTACCCATCCGCAGCACCGAGCGCTCGTAGATCCGCGCCGCGACCGCGATGACGACCAGGCACGACGCCGCCAGCACCGCCAGCGAGAGCAGGGGCTCCCACCACGCCGCCTCACCGAGGAACAGCCGCACGGGCATCCCGACCGGCGCGCTGAACGGGACGTACGACATCACGGTCATCACCGTCGGGTTGTCGTTGAAGAACACGACGAGGAAGTACGGCGCCATCGTCAGCCACATCGCCGGCTGCAGCACCACGCCCGTGTCCTCGATCCGGGACACGAGCGACGCGCTCGCCGCGAACACCGCGGCCAGCAGCACGAACCCCACCGCGAAGAACACCACGAACCACACCAGCGGGGCGCCGAGCATCGTGAGCAGCTCGTCCTGGCCCGTCACGACCAGCGCGAGGACCGAGACCGCCGCGATCGCCGCCGTCTGTCCCAGCGCCAGCGCCGAGTTCCCGATGATCTTGCCGCCCAGCAGGGCACGGGCGGGCACCGCCGACAGCAGCAGCTCCACCGTGCGCGTCTGCTTCTCCGTCACGGTGTTCTGCGCGATCGTCGACCCGAACCCGATCGCCGACATCATGAACACCAGGCCGAAGGCGAACGTCACGATGTACCGGACGCCTCCGTCGAGCGCCGCCGGGTCGAGCAGCTCGACGTCCGGGACCACCGTCAGAGCGTTCATCAGGGCCTGCGGCGCGGACGTCATCGCCACGACCTCGACGCCCAGCGGGCCGTCGCCGGGGACCACCGCGGCGTCCACGTCACCGGCGCGCACCGCCTCGAGCGCGGCGGCGCGGTCCGCGACGTCCTCCAGCGCCAGTCCGTCCGCCGTCGGGACCTGGCCGGCGACCGACGACACGACGGCCACCGGCACGTCGTCGCTCCCCCGGCCCGACAGCACCGAGCTGACGATGATCGCCGCGAGCACCCCCACCAGCAGGATGGCGGTCGAGATGATGAACGACTTGGTGCGGACCTGCGACGTGATCTCGCGCTCGGCGACCAGCAGGGCCGCGCGCCCCACGGACGGGGGCGTCGGCGCGGCGGGACGGTCGTTCATCGGGCCACCTCTTCCAGCTCGGGCTCGTCGGCGACGACGTCGCGGAAGATCTCCGCGAGGGTCGGCCGCAGCGGACTGAACGCACGGACCGGCCCGCGCGCCAGGGCGGACGTCAGGACCTGCTGCGCCACGTCCTGCGACGCCTCGAACACGGCCGACCCGCCGGCGAGCTCGTCGACCTGCACGCCCGGCACGTCGCGCAGCCAGCCCATGTCGCCGTCGGCGACGATCTCGTGCTTCGGGGTGCCGAACGCCCGACGCAGGTCCTCCCGCGTGCCGGCGGCCCGCACGCGGCCTCCGGCGATGATGACGAGGTCGTCGCACAGCCGCTCGACGACGTCGAGCTGGTGCGAGGAGAACAGCACGGGCACACCCTGCGCGGCGCGCTCGGCGAGCACGCCCTGCACGACCTCCACGGCCATGGGGTCCAGCCCGGAGAACGGCTCGTCCAGCACCAGGACGTCCGGGTCGTGCACCAGCGCGGCGGCGACCTGCGCGCGCTGCTGGTTGCCCAGCGACAGGCTCTCGACCGGGTCCTTCGCCCGCGCGGACAGTCCGAGCCGCTCGACGAGCACCTCGGCACGGTCCGTCGCGCCCTGCTTGTCGAAGCCGTGCAGCCGCGCCAGGTAGGTCAGGTGCTCGACCAGCTGCATCTTCGGGTACAGGCCGCGCTCCTCGGGCATGTACCCGAAGCGCGCGCGCTGGGCCCCGGCCACCGGCGTGCCGTCGATCGTCACGGTCCCCGCGTGCGGCGCGAGCACCCCGAGGATGATGCGCATCGTCGTCGTCTTGCCCGCACCGTTGCCGCCGACGAACCCGGTGAGCCGTCCGCGCCCGACCGTGAAGCTCACGTCGTCGAGCACGAGGCGGTCACCGAACGAGCGACTGATCCCGCGCAGCTCGAGCATGGTCACCCCTCCCTGCCGTTGCCGCGTCCGGACCCCCCGGACGTCCGCCACCAACCTAGGCGGGGCGCCTCGAGGACGGATCGGGCGCTCGGCCGATCCCGCGTCTCCGTCCGCAGACGGAGACGCGGACGCGCACCGGGGGCCTCAGCCCGCCAGGCCGTGCTCGTGCGCGTAGACGACCGCCTGCACGCGGTCGCGCAGACCCAGCTTGGCCAGCAGGTTCGACACGTGGGTCTTGACCGTGGCCCGGCTGACCACCAGCTCGGCCGCGATCTCGTCGTTGTTGAGGCCGCGCGCCACGAGGGTCAGCACCTCCTGCTCCCGCTCCGTGAGCGGGACGACCGGCTGCGGTGCCGGGCGGCTCGGCGGACGCTCGCTGACCGCGCGGGCGATCACCGCGCGCGTCACCTCGGGCGACAGCAGCCCCTCCCCCGCGGCAGCGCTGAGCACCGCCTCGGTGAGCTGCTCGGGCCGCGACGTCTTGAGCAGGTAGCCCACGGCGCCGGCGCGCAGCGCGTCGACCAGGTAGTCGTCGCGGTTGAACGTCGTGAGCACCACCACGGCGGCCAGCAGGTCCGGGTCCGCGACGATGCGACGCGTGGCCTCCAGGCCGTCCATGTCGGGCATCTGCACGTCCATGCAGACCACGTCGGGCCGCGTCGCCCGCACGACCTCGAGCGCCTGCACGCCCGAGCCCGCCTCGCCGACCACCTCGATGCCGGGGTGGGCCGACAGGATCGTCCCGATCCCGGCGCGCAGCAGCGCCTGGTCGTCCACGAGCACCACCCGCACGGGCGTCGTCATCGCTGTCCTCCGTCGTCCGTGCCGCGCGTGCCGCGGCGCTCGTCAGCCATCGTCCCGGGCGGTCGCCAGCGGCAGCCGCACCCGCACCACGAAGCCGCCGGAGCGCCGGCGGCTCGCCTCGAACGTGCCGCCGTCGGCGGCGGCCCGCTCCCGCATCCCGATCAGCCCCATGCCCGTCGACGGCACCGCCACGACCCGGCCGGCACCGCCGTCGTCCGAGACCTCCAGCTCGACCACGTCGGGCAGCCACCGCAGCCGCACCTCCGCCCGCACGCCCTCGCCGCCGTGCTTGCGCACGTTCGTCAGGGCCTCCTGCGCGATGCGGTAGAGGTTGAGCGAGGCGAGCGGGGTGAGCCGCTGCGGCTCGCCGACCGCCTGGTACCCGACGTCGAGGCCTGCGACCCGCAGGTTCTCGACGAGGTCCGGCAGCGCCGCGACGTCGAGGGAGCCGAGCGGGTCGTCGAGCGGGGCCGGCCCGGGCGCCGGCGCGGCGGGCGCCGCCCCCGTCCCGCCGTCGCGCAGCATGCCGAGGATGCCGTGCAGCTCGCGCACCGTGTCCCGCGCGGACTCCTCGATGTGGCCGAGCGCGACCGCCGCCCGCTGCGGGTCCGCGCCCAGCAGCATGCGGGCCGCGGCCGCCTGCACCCCCATGAGGGACACGTGGTGGGCCACGGCGTCGTGCAGCTCGCGGGCCAGCCGCAGCCGCTCCAGCGTGACCGCCTGCTCCTCCGCGCGCCGCCGCTCGCGCACCAGCAGGTGGGTGCGCCACGCGGTGCGTGCCCGCTCGCGTGCGGACCGCCACGCGTGCTCCCCGAAGAACCAGGAGCCCCCGAAGTACAGGACGTTGGTCAGCAGCTGCAGCAGCGTGAACGCGACGAACGGCGAGAACGCCCCGACCTGGTCCGGCAGCTGGTCGGCCAGCTCGGGGTCGGTCGCCGTGAGGAACAGCGCGACGAGCAGCCACACCAGCATCACGACGACGACCAGGCCCCGCACCAGCGTCGCGCGCCGGCGGTCCGGCTCCCACGCGCCGACCGTGTACATGGCGCAGAACAGCGCGATGTTCGACACGAGGGTCTCGGGGACCGACAGCAGCTGCGCCCCGATGAAGGCCGCCCCCACGACGACCAGCACCGCGCCCGGCCAGCGCCGACGCGCCGCCAGCGGGAGCGTCGTGGCCGCGAGCACCAGCGCCGCCACCCATCCCTCCGCCGGCTCCTGGTACATGCCGGAGACCCGCACGAGCACCATCGACAGCAGCGCCCCGAGGTAGAGCCCCGCCGCCAGCAGCAGGTCCCAGCGCAGCGCGTCGGGTTCCGGCGCCGGGCGCACCCAGCCCGGCTCGTCGGGGTCGACGGGCGGGGGCGCCGGCCACACGACCGTGACGGGCGACGCGACGTCGGACGCCACGTCGGAGGCGCCGACGGACGTGCGGACGGACGTCAGGTCCTGCCGCGCGCTCACTCCGCCGGCACCACCCGTGCACCGGCGACGGGGCCGGTGGCCGTGAGCACCCGGTCCGCGACGCCGGAGGCCGTGAAGGCCGCCGCGAGCGCCAGCGCGTGCTGCCGGCTGCGTGCCAGCGCCGCGACGGTCGGACCCGAGCCGGACACCACGACGCCCAGCGCGCCGGCGTCCGTCGCCACCGACAGCGGCTCGGCCAGGCCGGGGTCGAGCTCGATCGCCGCGCTCTCCAGGTCGTTGTGCAGCGCAGCACCGAGGGCCGCCGCGTCGCCCGCGAGCAGCGCCTGCATGAGGGGGACGTCCTGCTCGTCGTCCGGGAGCACGGCCGTCTCGCCGTGCAGGTCGTCGAACGCGTCGTACACGGCGGCGGTCGACAGGCCCCGGTCCTGCACCGCGAACGCCCAGTGGAACTCGCCGCGGCTCAGCGCGGGCGTGAGCAGGTGGCCCCGCCCCTGCCCGACGGCGGTGTGGCCCACCAACGAGAACGGCACGTCGGACCCCAGGGACGCCGCCAGCTCCAGCAGGTCCTCCCGCGACAGGCCGGCGCCCCACAGGGCGTCGCACGCCACGAGCGCCGCGGCCGCGTCGGCGGAGCCGCCCGCCATACCGCCCGCGACCGGCACGCCCTTGACCAGGTGCAGGTGCACGGCGTCGTCGATGCCGGCGCGCTCGGCCACCGCGTGCGCGGCGCGCAGCGCCAGGTTGGACGCGTCCGTGGGCACGGAGCCCGCCTGCGCGCCCGACACGCTGATGGCGAACTCGTCGGCCGGTGCCGCCACGACCTCCTCGTACACCGAGACGGCCTGGAACACGGTCGACACGGGGTGGTACCCGTCGGCCGCGCGCGGTCCGACGCGCAGCGAGAGGTTGACCTTGCCGGGCGCCCGCACGCGCACGGCGCGTTCGGGCAGGTCCTCCAGGGGGGTCAGCGTCACGGTGACACTGTGCCAGGTCCGGGGGCCACGGGCCGCGCGGCGTGCAACGCCTCCGCGATCCGCGCGAACCCCACGACGTCGACCTGCTCCCCGCGCGCCTGCGGGTCGAGGCCTGCCGCCCGCACCGCCGCCTCGGCCGACGACGACGACCCGGCGAGCCCGGCCAGGGCCGAGCGCAGCATCTTGCGCCGCTGCGCGAACGCGGCGTCGACGACCGTGAAGACGTCCTGCCGGGGCACGGTGGCGACCGGCGGCTCGCGCCGGTCGAGCCGCACGAGCGCGGAGTCGACGTGCGGCGCGGGCCAGAACACGGCCCTGCCCACCGTCGCGGTGCGCCGGGCCGACGCGTACCACGCGACCTTCGCCGACGGCACCCCGTAGGTACGGCTGCCGGGCGGCGCGGCGAGCCGGTCGGCGACCTCCGCCTGCACCATCACCAGGCCGCGCCGCAGCGAGCCGAAGCGCTCGAGGAACGTGAGCAGCACGGGCACCGACACGTTGTACGGCAGGTTCGCGACGAGGGCCGTGGGCGGCGACCCGGGCAGGTCCGTGACCGTCAGCGCGTCCTGCGTCACGACCGTCAGCCGCGCCCGGCCGTCGGCGTCGCGCAGGACGACCGTCCGGGCACCGGGCCCCTCGGCGGTCGCCGTCGCGTCGACGGCCAGGCCGGGGACGTGCGCCGCGACCGTCTGCGGCAGCAGCGCCGCCAGCACGGGGTCGATCTCGACGGCGACGACGTCGGCACCGGCCTCGAGCAGCCCCAGGGTCAGGGAACCCAGGCCGGGCCCGATCTCCACGACGCGCTCCCCGGCGGTGACGCCCGCCTGCCGCACGATCTTACGGACGGTGCCCGCGTCGAGCAGGAAGTTCTGCCCGAGGGTCTTGGTGGGCCGCACGCCGGCGCGCTCCGCGAGCGCCCGGATCTCCGCCGGGCCGAGCAGGGTGATGGCCGACATGGCTCCCGAGCCTACGTGCGCGCGGGCCCGGGGCGGACCACCGGCAGGTCCGGTCCGGCCACGGCGTCGGCCGCACGGCGTCGGCACCACGGCGTCGAACGCCGGGCACCGGATGCGCGCGCCCGGACGCACCGACGGACCGCTCCCCGCCTCGAGCGGCGGGGGAACGGTCCGTCGTGGTGCTGCCGGCGCTCCTGCGTCAGCTGAACAGGTTCTTGCCGCAGTGCGGCCACTGCCCGGCGCCCGAGCGGTTGTAGAGCATCTTGGCGCGGGCCGTCTGCTCCTCGGCCGACGCCTGCGACGGCAGGCCGGAGCCGCCGACGGCCTGCCACGTGGCGACCGAGAACTGGTAGAGGCCGTGGTACTTGCCCGTGGACGACACGGCGTCGGCGCGGCCACCGGACTCGCACCGGGCCAGCGCCGCCCAGTTGAGGGAGTCGGCGCCGCCGCCCGCCTCGATGGGGCCGGCCGCCGCGGACGAGCCGGACGACGACGCCCGCGGAGCAGCAGGAGCAGCGGCGGGCGGCGCGACGGGGCGCGCCTTGGTGCCGACCTTGACGACCTCCTCGACGGGCTGCTGCGTCACGCCGCTGCTCAGCGGCACGCGCACCTCCTCGACGCCGTCGACCGTGGTGACACGCTCGACCACGGTGTGCACGCCGTTCGCGCCGGCCTGGGCGACGACCTTCTCGCCCGTGTAGCGCGAGGGGTCCTCCTCGGTCCGCGACGTGAACGGGACCTCGGAGGTGGTGGCGACGTCCTGCTCGAGGACCCGCTGCACGACGACCTGGACGCCGTCGGTCGGCGCCTGCTGGACGTGGACGCGGTCGAGCGGCTGCAGCGCGACCCCGAGGTCGTCCAGCGCGTCGGAGACGGTGGTGTCGTCCTCGGCGACCTGGTGCGCGGCGCCGTCGACGACGACCTCGGCCGGGCCGCCGAGCGGCAGCTGCATCGGCAGGTCGGCACGGTGGGCGGACCGGGAGGCGACCAGGGCGACGGAGCCGGCGCGCGAGGCGAGGGTCTCGAGCGCCTCGTCGGCGTCGAGCGCTGTGGTCCAGACGACCTGCCGCGTGCCGTCGAGGGCGACCATGATGGGCGACGCGTGCCGCACGACGATCTCGGCGCCGTCGGTCAGCGCACCGCGGTGGGACACGGTGTCGCGCTCGGCGAGCTCGATGCCCTGGGCCTGCAGCAGACCCTCGACGGAGCCGGCGAACGTGGAGACGCGGGTGACCTCGCCGTTGACGTCGAGGGCGACGGTCTTGTGGGCCTGCGCGTAGGCGGTGCCGCCGGCGGCGACGACCAGGAGGGCCGTGCCTGCCGCGACGAAGGGCCAGCGGCGGCGGCGCACGGTTCCCGCTGCGTCAGCGGGGGCGGCGTCCGGCAGGGCGTCGGCGTCAGGACGGGCGGCGTGTGCCGCCGGCGTGGTCGATCCGGTGTGGCGGGCGAAGAACTGCACGAGGCTCCAGGCGTCGTCGATCCCGGGCACGGGGGCCGCGGACGCTCCGGGGGCGACGTGCGCCTGCGGGCGGCCGCGGACGGAGGGGTTCCCCGATCCGGCGGTCACGGCGACCGGGTGCGGTCACCGCGTGTCGCGGAGGACGGGATCGCCCGTCCGCATCAATAGCGACACGCGACCGTAACGGAATTGTGACCCGCGGTCCAAGCCGATCCGGGTGTGACGAGAGTCACACCCGCCGACGCACGGGCGGTCCCGCCGGGGCCCGCCGGGACGCCGAGGGGGTCAGTACCAGCCCCTGGCCTGCGAGTGCGCCCACGCGCCGCACGGGTCGCCGTACCGCCCGGCGATGTACCCGAGCCCCCACGAGATCTGCGTCGCAGGGTTGGTCCGCCAGTCCGCACCGGCCGACGCCATCTTCGATCCCGGCAGCGACTGCGGGATGCCGTAGGCGCCCGAGGACCGGTTCTCCGCGTTCCAGCGCCAGCCGCTCTCCTTGTTCCACAGCGAGAGCAGGCAGGCGAACTGGTCGTCGCCCCAGCCGCGTGCCGCGGCCATCTCCTTGCCCATCGCCTGCGCCGTGCCCGGCTCCACCGCCACGGTCGACGGGTCGGGCAGCTCCGCGGTACCCACCCGGACCACCTGGTGCACCGGCGCGACCGTCTCGACCGACGCGAGCACCGAGCGCCCCACGACCACGCCGCCGACCACGTCGAGCGAGTACGTCGTCGTGCGCTGCCCCGCCCGGCCGGCGTTCTTGACGACCCTGTTGCCCTTGACGAGCGTCGGGTCCTCGATCTCCTGCACCTCGAACGGGATCGCCTCGGTGACGGTCTCGCCCGAGGTCACGGCCCGCGTCACCAGCACGACGAGCCCGTCCACGGCGGCCGCGTCGAGGGGCACCGAGACCTGGTCCGACTCCTCGAGCACCAGGCCGATCTCCCGCAGGGCGTCGCGCACGGTGGACGCGCTCGTGACCCCGTCGATCACCTGCCCGTCGACCACGAGGTGCACGGTCTTCTGCGTCGACACCCGCAGGACGTCGCGCCCGACCGTGGCCGAGCGGGACGCCGACAGCCGCACCTCGTCGCGCAGCCCCAGCTCCTCGACGGCCTCGCCGACCGTCAGCGCGGTCGTCCAGACCGTCTGCGTCCGGCCGTCCACCTCGACGTCGATCTCGCGGCCGTGGCGCACGACCACCTGCCCGGTCCGCCCCACCGACTGGTCGAGCCCCGGCGCGACCAGGTCGCCGTCGCCGACCTCGATGCCGCCCGCCGCGAGCACGTCCTCGACGGTCCGGCCGAAGGTGCGCACCTGCACCTCGGTGCCGTCGACGTCGACGGTCACGTCCTTGTGCATCGCGGCGAAGGCGCTGGTGCCGCCCGCGACGAGCGCGAGCACGACGGCCTGCGCGGCGGTACGTGCGGCCCGGTCGCGCGCACGTGCTGCGCGACGGCCCGGCACCTGCGGGTGACCGGTCACGATGTCCTTCGGGTCGGCGGGAGGGACGCTGCCCTGAAGCTGGTATCGGCACCGCGTCGTGCGCCCTTGACGGGCCGCACCCCCCGGTGCCGGACCGACCGTAACCGATCCGTGATGCCCGCGACCAGCGCCGGGCATCGCCCAGCGGCGGTCACCACTCCCCGTACACCTGCGCCGACACCGCGCTGACCTGCGCACACACGTCCTCGACGGCGCGCCCGGTGGTCTCCGCGACCGTGCGGACGGTTCCCGGCAGGAGGTACGGCGCGTTGGGCCGTCCCCGGAACGGGTGAACCGTGAGGTACGGCGCGTCCGTCTCGACGAGCACGAGCGACGCGGGCAGCAGCCGCAGGGCCGCGCGCAGGTCCCCGTTGGCAGGGAACGACACGGGCCCGGCGAACGAGCAGTACCAGCCCTCCTCGGCGCAGACCTGCGCCAGGTCCGGGCCGCCGGAGAAGCAGTGGAAGACCGTGCGCTCGGGGGCGCCGTCGCGCCGCAGCACGTCGACCACCTCGTCGTGGGCGTCCCGGTCGTGGATCTGCAGCGCCAGACCCAGCTCCTTGGCCAGCGCGACGTGCGCGCGGAACGCCTCGCGCTGCACCGCCCGGCCCCGCTCCCCCGCGCGGAAGAAGTCGAGCCCGGTCTCGCCGATCGCCCGCACCCGAGGGTTGTCCCGGGCGACCGCCGCGACCGCCGCGAGGGCGTCGTCGAGCGGGACGTCGTGGCGCGGCTGCGGGTCCGGGTCCAGCCCGTCCGGCGCGACCTCGCGGACGCCGGCGTGCAGGACCGCCTCGTTGGGGTGGATCGCGACGGCCCCGAGCAGCGCGGGGTGCTCGCGCACCACGGCGTCCGTCCACGCGACGGCCTCCAGGTCGCACCCGACCTGGACCATGCGCGTCACCCCGACCTGCGCCGCGCGCGCGAGGTGCGCGGCCAGGTCCGGGTGCTCCGCCAGGCCGGGACGTGCGACGGCGTCCGCCGGGTCCCAGCCGTCGGCGCGCCACCCGACGACCGACTCCAGGTGCGTGTGGTCGTCGACGACGGGCGAGGGCAGCGGCTCCGGCGCGGGGGGCCAGCCGGTCTCACGCTTCCTGCGGGCCACGGCTCAGCCCTGTCGCAGCCGCTCGAGCTCCTCCTCGACGATCGCGTCGTCGAGCTTGGTGAACACCGGCGTCGGCTTGTCGACCTTGGTACCCGGCACGACCGCCTTCGGCTGCCACGTGCCCCGCACCGCCGAGTAGTCGCCGGTGATGACGGGGTACGCGCGCGACTCGTCGTCGAGGTCGGTGACCTCCTCGATGCGCGGCTGGGGCGAGAACGTGCCCGTGCCGCCCAGCGCCTCGTGCACCGCCTGCGCGCTGTGCGGCAGGAAGGGCGCGAGCAGCGTGTTGAGGTCGCTGACCGCCTGGGTCGTGGTGTGCAGGACGGTGGCGAGGCGGTCAGGGTCCGTCTTGAGCTTCCACGGCTCGGTCTCCGAGACGTACCGGTTGGCCTCGCCGACGACGCGCATGGCCTCCTGCAGCGCCTGACGCTGCCGGTGCGCGCCCACGAGCTCCCCGACGCGCCCGAACGCGGTGGTGACCTCGGCCGCCAGCGCCTCGTCGACGGGCTCGCGACGACCCGGCGTCGGGATCTCACCGAAGTTCTTGTGGACCATGCTGGCGGTGCGGTTGACCAGGTTGCCCCAGCCCGCGACGAGCTCGTCGTTGGTGCGGCGCTTGAACTCCGCCCACGTGAAGTCGACGTCCTGCGTCTCCGGGCCCGCGATCGAGATGTAGTAGCGCAGCGCGTCGGGCTGGTAGCGCGCGAGCATGTCGCGCACCAGGATCACGCGGCCGCGCGACGTCGAGAACTGCTTGCCCTCGACGTTGAGGAACTCGCTCGAGACGACCTCGGTCGGCAGGTTGAGCGCGCCGTAGGCGCCGGGGGCGCCGCCGTGCGCGCCCTTGCCGTCGTAGCCCAGCAGCTCGGCCGGCCAGATCTGCGAGTGGAAGGTGATGTTGTCCTTGCCCATGAAGTAGTACGACAGGGCCTCGGGGTCGTTCCACCACTGCCGCCACGCGTCGGGGTCGCCGCTGCGGCGCGCCCACTCGATCGACGCCGACAGGTACCCGATGACCGCGTCGAACCACACGTACAGCCGCTTGGTCGGGTTGTCCTCCCAGCCCTCCAGCGGCACCGGGATGCCCCAGTCGATGTCACGCGTCATGGCGCGCGGCCGCACGTCGTCGAGCAGGTTGAGGGAGAACTTCAGGACGTTGGGGCGCCACGCCGTGCGCGTGCGCAGCCAGTCGCCCAGCGCGTCGACGAACGCCGGCAGGTCGAGGAAGAAGTGGTTCGACTCGACGAACTTCGGCGTCTCCCCGTTGATCTTGCTCTTCGGGTTGATCAGCTCGATCGCGTCGAGCTGGTTGCCGCAGTTGTCGCACTGGTCGCCGCGCGCGCCGTCGTACCCGCAGATGGGGCAGGTGCCCTCGATGTAGCGGTCCGGCAGGGTGCGCCCGGTCGACGGGCTGACCGCGCCCATCGTGGTGCGCTCGACCATGTACCCGTTCTTGTGGACGGTGCGGAACATCTCCTGCACCACCGCGTAGTGGTTGCGCGTCGTGGTGCGGGTGAACAGGTCGTACGAGAGGCCCAGCTGCGTGAGGTCCTCGACGATGACGCGGTTGTACCGGTCCGCGAGCTCCTGCGCGCTGACACCCTCCTTGTCGGCCTGCACCAGGATCGGGGTGCCGTGCTCGTCGGTGCCCGAGACCATCAGCACGTCGTGCCCCGCCATGCGCATGTACCGGCTGAAGACGTCCGAGGGGATGCCGAAGCCGGCGACGTGACCGATGTGGCGGGGGCCGTTCGCGTAGGGCCACGCGACGGCGGACAGGATGCGGGACATGCCCACGATCCTAGGTGCGGCGGGGGTCGGCCTCGCCCGGGTCGTCGCCCTCCGGACGTGACGGGTCCGGCGAGGGCGCGTCGGGGTCGACCTCGCCACGGCGACGTCCCAGGTCCACGAACCGCGCGACGGGCTCGGACACGTCCCACGCCCGCTCCTGCGCCTCCTCCTCGTCCAGCCGCAGGGCCTCCTCGCCCGCGATGGCCTCCGCCTCGACCGAGGTGCCGTCCTCCGTGGCCTCGGCGAGCGTCGGCGGCAGGCGCCGCACGGGCGTCACGTCCTCGCCGACGACCGCGTCCGGACCGCCCGTCGCGTCCGGCGCCCGCAGGCGCAGGGGCTGGGTGTCGTCCTGCTCGAACGGCCGGTCGCGCGACGGCCAGACCACCACCGGCTCCTCCCACGGTCCGGGGGCACCACCGGCCGCCGGGACCTCCGGGC